>NZ_JASDDA010000025.1:0-60383 GCF_030407645.1 Pseudoalteromonas sp. APC 3495
TAAAAGATCAGTTCGGGGTTCGGGGTTCGGCAGTAGGGTAAAACGTAGCGTCTCATACAAACATACCTTTATTTTATTGTAATCGAGAGTTTATCTCCCGCATATTTAGGGTCTAGGTTAAAGATCAAAGGTTTTAAGCCCGTTGCTCATTGCTCGTAGCCCGCCGACACCAAGCTAAGCACAGTGCTTGGCTTAATTTCTACCTAATACCTAGAACCTAACCACTGCTTTTTAACTTAAACCACCAAATAAAGTCATTAAGGCAATTAACACTAAGTAAAAAAGTACATTTCGCTTAACCAGTTTGATCATACAGGTGGCTTCAAAGGTGCAACCATAATAGCGCTCTTCAACTTGCTCGGCGGCCAATGCAGTATAAGTAACCACCTTGCGATTAGGACTTGAAAAGTCAAACACGTAATGTAGCCAACAGCTAGTCCCTTTATTAAAGTTACCAATCACTAAATAGCCAAAACTGGTAATACGCGCTGGGAGCCAATCAAGCCAAAATAGTAAACGGTGGAGGAGTTTAAAGTGCTTAGCAATGACTTCATCACGATTGTCACTGACTAAGTCGGCAAGGGTGCGCACTAGCGCATAAAAAACAGCTCCGGCAACACCCAACACCACAAACCAAAATATAACCGCACAATAAAATCGAAAGTTAACCCAAGCCAGCGTTTGCCCTAAGGTTTCGCCGCCTTGTTGCTCTTGGGTGCGTTTTTGCCCTAATTGCAAAGCATATAAAGACGCAGCGGTTTGATCCCCTCGAGTCAGTGCATTTAAATACGACTTATACAAAGCGCGTTGCTTAGCACAACCAAAACAAACGAGTAACACCGCCACATTAAAAACAAGCTGCCAAAGTGCAAAGTCAGATAAAAAATACACACACCCAACAGCAATCACAGGCAGTAATAGCCAAATTAAAAAACCTGTTGCTGTGCCAAATAAACCTTTGTTGGTCAATAAATTAACAGAGCGAGTTAAGTAGCCATTAGCGTAATAACTCATTTGCCAATGCGCAGAGCGAGCACCTAAACGCTCAAGTATCAGTGCAATTATTATTGAAACCAAAATCATGTTGTTACTCGCTTAATTTAGGGTCTGTTGACCCTTGCGGATTATAATTTGTTCAAACTAGGGGCGATTTAATCGCGGCGCGAGGTTTGTAACCTAGTGGGCTAAGTCAAAACCGAGCAACAAAGAGTAAATCGTCCCTAGGCAGAACCCGAAGGGCAGCGCCTGTTTGGCATTGATGCTACGTTATCGCCTATTTATGGGGAATAACCACACCACATAGGCGCTGCCTTGCCTAAATACCAAACAGACTGCTGCAAATTTAACCTTGAAAGGTCAACAGACCCTAGTTATTTAATTAGGTTAAAAAACTTACGCCAGTTAAAACTCGCTCCAGGGTCGGTTTTTCGCCCAGGGGCTATATCGCAATGCCCAACTATATTACTGGCTGTTATTTTTGGATAGCGCTGCATAATAGCCTGCGCCAATGCAGCTAAACTTTGATATTGCGCATCGGTATAGTTAATTGTATCTGTGCCTTCAAGCTCTATACCTATACTAAAATCATTACAATTTTGTTGCCCAGCAAAGCAGGAGCGCCCCGCATGCCATGCACGTTTTTCAAAAGGCACATACTGTATAACTTCGCCGCAGCGCTTAATAAAACAATGCGCTGACACCTTAAGTCCCTCTAGGTCACTAAAGCTAGAATGTGCATTACAATCAATACACCCCATAAATAAATCATCAACGTACGGAGTGTTAAACTGCCCTGCGGGCAATGAAATATTATGAATAACCAACAGCGAAATATCGCACTGAGCAGGTCGCTCGTCAAAGTGGCTACACGCCCGCTGGCTAATATTAGTTATAACGCCTAAAGAATCTATTTTCATAACTAACCAAAATTGATGTATATCAAGATGCTAATAGATTTAACCCTATAAAGATAGCGTAATACTAAACGATAAAATATGATCAACGTGTAAATTAAGCGCTGGCTGATTAGTTTAGTTGTTAGCTGCTTCTATTTAGTAATTAAACAGAGTAAAATTTAGTTAATTTATTATCTATTATGAGCTTTTTCATGTCTATTTCGCATACCCTAATTAGTCAACTTGTTACCTTAGCACTTGATGAAGATCTAAATTACCAAAGCGCTGAACAAGGCGATATTACCGCACAGCTTATTCCTCAAGCAGAGCAAGCCAATGCGAAAGTGATCACCCGTGAAGACTGCATCTTTTGTGGTAAAGACCTAATCATTGAAGTGTTTAAACAAGTCGACCCAAGCGTGGTTGTAAATATATGCGTGAACGACGGCGACTTTGTCAGTGCCAATAGCACTTTATTTACTGCCTCTGGTTCTGCTCGCGCTATTTTAACAGCCGAGCGCACCGCACTTAACTTTGTACAAACGCTTTCTGGTACGGCCACCACCACAGCGCACTATGTAAAAGAGTTAAGCGGTACTAGCACGCAACTGCTCGATACCCGTAAAACTATTCCAGGGCTTAGAGCGCTGCAAAAGTATGCAGTTAAATGTGGCGGCGGTGCAAACCACCGAATTGGTTTATTTGATGCGTTTTTAATTAAAGAAAACCACATAGCGGCCTGTGGAGGAATTAATAACGCGGTTACTCAAGCTAAGCTAAATCATGCCGATAAACCTATAGAGGTTGAAGTTGAATCGTTTGATGAGCTAGAGCAAGCCATTAGCGCAGGCGCCGACATTATTATGCTAGATAATTTTAATCCTGAGCAAATACGCCAAGCGGTTAGCATTACAAATAAGCGCGCAAAACTTGAAGTGTCGGGCAATATGACCTTGGAAACGCTCAAAGCATACTCGCAAGCAGGCGTGGACTTTATCTCAAGTGGTGCGCTTACAAAAAATTTACAATCAATCGATTTATCGATGCGATTTGAGTAAATAATGTAAAAACTATTTATAGTTTCTTGCGCTAATTGATTGACAGCTTTTAAAAAAGGGCATTAAATAATCCAAAAGGACTATTTGTAACAAGTTATTAAATTAATGCGTTTTTTATAAAGTTTTTACATACAAAAGCGCAATAAACAGTGTTAGACTCATTCATATTGACTAGTTTTAAATATTTAATTAGTTAAAAAGAGTGAAAAAGCATTTATAAGGGACAGAGTAAAAATAAGCGATAGGGTTTATTTTTATAATTAGCTTGTAACTTACGCGGGTTATAACTAACTTTTAATAGTTAGGTTTATGCTCAAGTAAGGGATAAATTAACGAATAACCGCCATGCAGTGCGATATCTTTGCGGCCAATATTTTACCGCTTAAACACAGCACTAAATTTGGCAAAATGATTTTATTTTTGTAGTAACAGGTTAAGTAAACAACATAAGTTAAATTTAAAAACTTATACCCGTTTGGCTTACCACAACATTATCCTTTAGGAGAGGAAACATGCAAACAATGACACAACAAAACCAAAAGGGTTTCACCCTAATTGAATTAATGATTGTAGTAGCAATCATCGGTATTTTAGCAGCAGTCGCACTGCCGCAATATCAAAACTATACCGCAAAATCCCAAGTAACCGCTTGCTATCAAGAAATTACGCCAGGTAAAACACAATTTGAAATATTAACCCTCGAAGGTACTGGTGTAACGGCGAGTACAGATGACGCAAAAGAAATAGGCTTAAGCTCTGCAGCGGCTTGTTCAAAACACGCCGTTACTTCTGATAGCATTATTGGTACGTTAAAAGGTAGTGCGCCAATAAACACAAAAACAATTACACTTAAACGAGCAAGCGATACCGGAGCTTGGACTTGTGAGTCGACTGTAACCGATAAAGACCTTCTGCCAAAAGATTGCTCAGCAGGCTCTTAAACATAAAAACAGAAACCCTCCAAGCTTAAATGTTATAAAGGTAGCTTTTGCTACCTTTATAACTTATTAGAGACCATTCATGGAAAAAAAACAGGAAAATAAAGGCTTAGATACTTTCCAATGGGTAGGTGTAAGCGCACGAGGCAAGAAGCTTGAAGGTGAGCTTACGGGATCTAGCATTGCATTAGTCAAAGCGCAGCTTCGTAAACAAGGTATTACCCCCTCAAAAGTAAAACGTAAAGCGAAGCCTTTGTTTGGTTTCCAAAGCGTGCAAAAAATCACTCCCAAAGACATTGCTTTAGTGACTAGGCAAATAGCTACTATGCTCATGGCCGGTGTACCTCTGATTCAGTCGATTGAAATGATAGGCTCAGGCTCGACCAATAAAAGCGTGAGTAAGCTGATGGAAACCATTGGCGATGAAGTAAGAGCTGGCCAGCCCTTATCAACAGCACTGAGAAAGCACCCCCGTTATTTTGATGATTTATATTGCGATTTAGTGGCCTCTGGTGAGCAGTCAGGCTCTTTGGATAAAATATTTGACCGCGTCGCCCTTTATAAAGAAAAATCAGAAGCGCTTAAATCAAAAATTAAAAAAGCCATGTTTTACCCGATTGCAGTATTGGTGGTGGCGCTGATTGTAACCTCCATATTACTGATATTTGTAGTGCCGCAATTTCAAGATATTTTTGCCGGCTTTGGCGCTGAGCTCCCCGCCTTTACTTTATTTGTCATCGCCATTTCTGAATTTATGCAAGCCAACTGGTGGATAGCGCTCATTGCAGTAATTGCCTTTGGTTATATATTTAAAGAAGCACATTTAAGAAGTTTAAAACTGCGTGATGCCACTGACCGCGCCATACTTAAACTCCCAGTTATTGGCATGATACTCAATAAAGCAGCGGTCGCGCGCTATGCGCGTACTTTATCGACCACCTTTGCTGCGGGTGTACCGCTGGTAGATGCGCTTGATTCTGCAGCTGGAGCATCAGGTAATGCGGTTTATCGTTATGCTATTTTAGAAATAAAAGCCGAGGTAAGTTCAGGTAATCAAATGAACTGGGCGATGCGTAATTCAAAAATATTCCCAGATATGGTAATACAAATGGTTGCCATTGGTGAAGAGTCAGGATCGCTTGATGGCATGCTGGCTAAAGTTGCCACAATTTATGAGCAAGAAGTAGATGACGCCGTAGATGGCCTATCTAGCTTACTTGAGCCGTTAATAATGGCAGTGCTCGGTGTATTAGTCGGTGGCTTAATTGTCGCCATGTACTTACCTATATTCCAACTAGGTTCAGTTATTTAGCTTCGAGCTTCGAGCTTCGAGCTTCGAGTTTCGAGTTTCTAGGCCCGTTACCCGAAGCTCGTTGCCCGCAACTAAAGTGCGCGGCATAAAGCCTCGCCTACAGAACAATTAAAGCGCAGTGGTTCCACGCAACTCGTCGCTCGAACCTCGAACCTAACATCCTGCCCCCTAACTTTGCACTTATATAAAACCACTGTATTATCAACACAGAATTTAGTTTTAGGTAAAATAAATGCATACTTTTTTTATTGATATCACCGCTGCGATGCAAAGCCACTTATGGTTTTACTTAACCACGATTGGCCTAGTGAGTTTATGTATTGGTAGCTTTTTAAATGTGGTGATTTATCGCTTACCGCTGATGATGCAAAAAGAATGGCAAACTGAATGCCGTTTGCTATTAGCCGATGAACTAACCAGCTCCCATACTCACCATACAGCCGCTACTGACACGTTTAACTTAGTTAAACCCAACTCATGTTGCCCAAAGTGCAAAGCAGCCATTAAGCCATGGCAAAATATTCCCATTATTAGTTGGTTATTTTTAAAAGGTAAATGCGCGACCTGTGATAACCCAATTTCAATTCGTTACCCTCTCGTTGAAGCCATTACCGCTATTTTAAGTTTAGTGGTTGCCTTCACCTTTGGCGCAACAGAGCAGGCTTTATTGTACATTGTAGTTACTTGGGCATTGGTAGCACTGACTTTTATTGATATTGATCACATGCTACTGCCGGATCAGCTTACTTTGCCACTTTTATGGTTAGCGCTAATCGCCTCTGTTATGGGTTATACCATTGCCCCTAGCGATGCCATTATTGGCGCAGCATGTGGCTATTTAAGCTTATGGAGTGTGTTTTGGTTGTTTAAATTAATAACCGGTAAAGAAGGCATGGGCTATGGCGACTTTAAATTACTTGCCGTATTTGGAGCCTTGCTGGGCTGGCAATCGTTATTGACCATTATTTTGCTCTCAAGCGTAGTTGGCGCTGTAATTGGCATTGCTCTACTGAGTATTCAAGGTAAAAACAAAGCAACGCCCATTCCTTTTGGCCCTTACTTAGCAATAGCCGGCTGGATCACTATGCTATGGGGTACACAACTGCAAAACAGCTATTTTAATTTTATTGGCTACTAATTATGAGCAATACACAACATCACATAAGAAATTGGGTATTGGGGCTAACCGGCGGGATTGGCTGTGGTAAAACCGCAGTTAGCGATATGTTGGCAGAGCTAGGCATTACTATTGTGGATGCAGATATTGTGGCTCGCCAAGTGGTTGAACCCGGCACTGAAGGCCTAAAAGCGATTATTGCGTATTTTGGCAATGATATATTAGATGAGCATGGCGCTTTAAATCGTGGCGAGCTAAGAGCGCGCATTTTTAGTAACCCTGAGCAAAAAACATGGCTCAATGCCCTGCTGCACCCATTAATACGCACTCAGCTTATTATTGATTTAAAAAACGCGCAAAGCGACTACGTGGTGTTAGTTGCCCCACTATTATTTGAAAATGGGCTTGATGGCTACTGTCATCGTACTTTGCTAATAGATGTTCCCAAAGAGGTGCAAATTGCACGTACTACACAGCGCGACAATATAAGCATTGAACAAGCAGAGCAAATTATTGACGCACAAATGTCTCGAGAGCATAAACAACAAAAAGCGGATGATATTTTAAATAATAACCGCGACCTAAGCGATGTAAAACAAGACTTACTTAAACTGCATAATTATTATTTACAGCAAGCTAAGTCTACAATATAAATAAATTAACCCAATCGCAGCGCAATAAACTGATATTTTTATCAGTAAATTGTCTGCTGCGTTGGTACGATTAATGTATTCCTTTCTTTTTTCTGATAAATTGCTGACTAAAGAAGGATTAAATCAGGTGCGCAATGAATATTAACTCACCGTTATTAAGAAAATTTATTACCCTCGGCCGGGTTGATACTGATACCGTAAAAACACGGCAGCAAGATTTTGCGTCAACTGCAGAGCTTATATCTAAATGTGGAAAAATAGACAGTAAAGATTTAGCTGAGCAATGCATTGATTTATTTAGAGTGCCTTTTTTTGATTTAAAAGATTTTAATGTTGCACAAATATCAGCTGAGCTGGTTAAAGAAAAACTGATCCGCAAACACCATATTTTGCCTTTGGTACAAAAAGGCAGAAAAGTGTATATTGCCGCCTCAGATCCTACCGATTATGGTGCCTTCGAAAACTTTGAATTTAGCACGGGTTTATCGTGCGAAGTAGTTGTGGTTGACTACGTCCAGCTCGATAACAAAATTGAGCAATTACTCGATGCCACTGGCAGTTTAAATTTAAGTGAAGACGAATTTAAAGAGTTCGCTGAACTCGATTCTGAGCAGCACAAAGAACACACTCCTAAAGACGATGACAAAGACGACGCCCCGATAATTGTCTACATTAATAAAATTTTAATGGATGCAATAAAAAAAGGCGCCTCAGATTTACACTTTGAACCTTATGAACACAAATACCGTATTCGCTTTCGTATTGATGGTATTTTGCACGAAGTAGCCAGCCCGCCAAATACATTGGCCAGTAAGCTATCGGCGCGAATAAAAGTAATGTCGCGACTGGATATTGCAGAAAAGCGTAAACCACAAGATGGCCGTATTAAGCTTAAGGTAACAGAGCGTAAAAGCATTGATTTTCGTGTTAGTACCATGCCAACTTTGTGGGGCGAAAAAATTGTAATGCGTATTCTTGATTCATCCAGTGCCATGCTAGGTATTGATGTATTAGGCTATGAACCCGAGCAGAAAAAACTATACCTCGATGCACTTGAGCAACCGCAAGGAATGATTTTGGTTACCGGCCCAACCGGTTCAGGTAAAACGGTTTCTTTGTATACGGGCTTAAATATACTCAATCAGCCGGAGCGGAATATTAGTACCGCTGAAGATCCGGTAGAAATTAACCTCGAAGGGGTTAACCAAGTACAAATAAATACTAAAGCAGATATGACTTTTGCTAATGCACTGCGGGCGTTTTTACGTCAAGATCCCGATGTGGTGATGGTGGGTGAAATACGTGATTTAGAAACTGCGGAAATATCAATTAAAGCGGCGCAAACAGGTCACTTGGTGCTCTCAACACTGCATACCAATTCAGCGCCAGAAACGATTACTCGTTTGTTAAATATGGGTGTACCCGCGTATAATGTGGCCAGTTCTATTAGTTTAATTATAGCTCAGCGTTTAGCCCGAAGATTATGCTCTAAATGTAAAATACCAGAGCAGTTACCTCGCGAAGAGCTTATACGCCAAGGCTTTAGTGAACAACAAATTCAAGACATGGTTTTATACGCACCTAAAGGCTGTGAAAACTGTACCGATGGCTACAAAGGCCGTGTTGGTATTTACGAAGTAATGAAAATTACGCCTGAAATAGCACAAATTATAATGCGCGGCGGTAACTCATTAGAAATTGCTGAGGTATCACTTAAAGCAGGATATAACAATTTGCGTTTATCGGGTATTCGTAAAGCCGCAGAGGGTGTGACCTCACTTGCTGAGATTAATCGTGTCACTAGTTTTTAAATAGAAAGCTTAGCTGTTTATTATAAATTGAGTCGCAAAGCCTATATTAATGTGAGAGTAAATTATGCCAACAGTGGTTAACTGCCCAACCTGTAAAGCAAAAGTAGAATGGTCAGAACAAAGTCCGAATCGCCCTTTTTGTTCAAAACGTTGCCAACTTATTGATTTAGGTGAATGGTCGTTTGAAAATAATAAAATTTCAGCGCCGATTACATCTGCAGATGAGTTCAGCCAAGACATGATTGAAGATATTGAAGCAATGATGGCAAAAAACGAAGATGACTTTTTTAAGTAATAAAACGACTTAAAAACAAAAGCCAGCTAAAAGCTGGCTTTTTGCTTTACTTGAAAGCGCTATGCTCTTTGTTTGCGATGCTTTTTATCTTTACGTTGTTGCATTTTTTCAAGCTGTTCACGTTGCTCAGCATTTAAGACCTGCCAAATTTGATGTTGCGTTTTAAGTTTAATTAACCCCATTTGCTCAGCTTTTACTTGGCGCTCGCCAAGTAGCTCTTTGGCTGCGTTTTCATCAAATGTTGATGCTGATAATAACACCTCTTTTTTTTCTTTGTACGCTTCACGTATTGCTTTACGGGCTTCTTTATTAGCCCCTCTTAGAGCTTGGAGCTGTGTTTTTTGTGTTTCAAAAATCGCTTTTAGTTGTGTTTGTTGATCTTCAGTAAGCGCCAGTTTATCTGCTGCTCGCTCAGAGAGTAAAAAGCGTGCTTGAGAGTGGCCTTGTTTATGGCCATCACCTTTTGCAAGTGCGCTGCCCGCACTGAGCGTTGCTACTGTTAAGCCACATATAAGTACTAATTTTGATAGCGTGTTTATCTTAGTCATAATCATCACCTTAATATTGAGTTGGTTGTTGGCTGCTAGCCAGTGTGTTCACTATAACCGGCTCAATGCAAAGTAACGCAAAGCAGTGTAAAGGTTATGTAAAGACTAACTTTTAGTACATTAAACGCGTAAAATAAAACCATAAAACAGCGCGTAAGGCTTAATGTATGAAACTATTAATGATTGATGATGACACAGGTTTATGTGAGCTATTAAGCGAGTATCTGAGCGCACAAGGCTTTAGCATACAAACCGCACATGATGGCCAACAAGGCTTAGAGCTTGCTTTACAAAACGATTACGCGCTTATATTACTTGATGTTATGTTGCCCTCTATAGATGGCTTTGAAGTACTCAAACAACTCAGGCAAAGTAAATTAACGCCGGTGATTATGTTGACCGCTAAAGGTGAAGACTTTGACCGTATTTTTGGTTTAGAGCTCGGCGCTGATGACTATATTCCAAAACCGTTTAACCACCGCGAACTCCTTGCCCGCGTTAAAGCCATTACCCGCCGTATTGAACACATTAATAGTGTAAGCAATAACAATAATAAAAAGCTCTCTTTAAACGGTATTACTATTAACTTTGCCACGCGTGAAGCCAGTGTAAATAACACCACACTCACGCTTACGGGTACCGAATACGAAATATTGGCTTTATTAGTAAAACACGCTCCTGATGTTATAAGCAAAGAGCAAATAAGCGAAGAGGTACTAGGACGGCGTTTAGCGTCATTTGATCGCTCTATTGATATGCATGTGAGTAATATTCGAAAAAAAATAGCCGAGCATATCGCGGGTGAAAAAATTAAAACTATTCGAGGGACGGGTTATGTCTTTATCCAAGGAGAGTAAATTAACGCGTTTTAGCTGGTTAAGACACCCTCGACATTATTTGTTTTTTAAAGTCTTTGCTTGGTTTTGGCTAACGATCATTGGCACTTTTACTGCGCTATTTTTCTTAAGTAATATTTCGCTGATCAATGCTATTAGCCATGACCCACTGCAAGGACCAATGCAGAAAAACCTAGAATACCTAGCACGAGCTATCGAGCGCAGCGCACATAAACACAAGCGATCTATTAATGACATTATTACTCATCCGCGTTTAACTAAACGTAAATTACTTTATTTAAATTCACAAAACAGCGATGAGGTTTTGATCAGTAAAGATGTTGAGAACAATATTGATTTAAGCTTACTTAACTTTAGCAAGGGGATGCCTCCACAAGTTATTTTTACTGAATACTACCAAGCTTTTGGCCCTGTGCGCATTCGAGTACCTGAAGGCGAATTTGCGTTATATGAAATCGATATAAATCAACAGCGACCGCTCTTTATTCGCTTAAGATTGTTGCCGGTTTGGTTAAAAATTTCTATCGCCATTATCGCCTCACTTACATTAAGCTTTTTATTTAGTCGTAACTTAATTGCCCCTATAAATAGCTTAAAACAAGCTGCAATTAGGCTCTCAAATGGCGATTTAAGTGCGCGCGCGGCAATAAATAGTCAACGAAAAGATGAGCTTGGAGTTTTAGGACGCGATTTTAACCGTATGGCAGATCAATTAGAGCAACTACTTAGCGCTCAAAAGCGTTTACTTGCCGATATATCCCATGAATTGCGCTCCCCACTAACACGCTTAAAAATGGCCACAGGGCTGGCGCAAATGCAAGCGAGTGAGGCCAGCCAATCGTATTTATTGCGTATTGAAAAAGAAGCAAATCAACTTGATAAAATGATAGCCGATGTATTGCAGGTATCGCGCTTAGAAGCCAATAGCCAACCTTTATCACTGCAAGCGCAGTCGTTACAAGTTATTGTTGACCATGTGATTAACGATGCTCAGTTTGAAGCAAAACAGCACAATAAAACGCTGCATATTCAAGGTGATGCTGAGGTAAATATAGAGTGCGACGAAATGCTGATTGCCAGTGCTCTAGAAAATATTTTACGTAATGCAATTAAATACGCACAACATACTATTAGCATCACCTTAAAACACAGTGATATCATCACTATACAAATATGTGATGACGGCCCTGGCGTTCCCGCAGCGCAACTTGATAAACTATGTGAGCCATTTTTTAGGCAATCAGACGCACGCGACCGAATCAGCGGCGGCACTGGGCTGGGTTTAGCCATTGCAAAAAATGCGGTGATTGCCCACGGCGGAAATTTAGCTTTATCAAATAAGGACGCTGGCGGGCTATGCGTTGAGATAAGCTTACCAATACAAAAGAGAGACCATGTTTTATAGCAATGAAAGCGAGCTTGAAAATAACCTGCCTGCCATTAATGAGTTTTATACTAATACACTCAAAAAAGCCTATTTAAGCACGGCTGCCGGTAAATTATTTTATGCTTACGCTAAGCCTAAACAGGCTCACACTGCCATTGTTATTAGTTCTGGGCGCATTGAAGGACTCGATAAATACAAAGAGCTGCTTTGGGAGCTTTATTGTAATAATTTTGCTGTTTTTATTGTTGATCACCAAGGCCAAGGGCGCTCTTATCGGTTATTAAAAAACCCACATAAAGGCTATGTCAAACAATTTGAAGATTACAGTCACGATCTTAACCAGTTTAATGAAAAGGTGGTGCAGCAGCACTGGCAAGGTAAAAAACTACTGCTTAGCCATTCAATGGGCGGCGCCATTGCGTTTGATTACTTAGCACGTTACTCACATGACTTTAGTGGGGCGTTTTTATCTGCGCCCATGTTTGATATTCATACTAAAGGAATACCAAAACCCGTAGCACAGTTTATCGCTGCCAGTGCGTCATTATTAGGGTTCTCAGGGTGTTATGCGTTAGGACAAAGCGATTATACACCTGAAGAGTTTGCGCTTAACACTTTAACCAGTAGCCAAATACGCTATGATCAATTTAGGGCAACTTATCAGCAAACGCCACTATTACAATTAGGCGGTGTTACCTATGGCTGGCTGCATACTGTTTTTTCATTTATTAAAGCGCTCGATAAACTATCCATAACAACCCCGTTATTTATAGCCAGCGCAGAAAATGACGAAGTGGTTGATAACCAAGCTCAGCATAAGCTTGCAAGCCGACATAAAAACACCCTAATAAAGCAGTTTAAAGGGGCTAAGCACGAGCTGTTTTTTGAGCGGGACGAAATTCGCCAACCATTGCTAACAAGCCTTTATAAATTTTGTGATTCAATAGGTTAACTACTAAGCGACAGCGGATCTAGGTGAATCAAAATATCAACTTCAGATTCAAATTGCTGAGTGATCATCAGCTCCACTTCATCTGCCACTTTATGGGCACGAATAAGCGGTAAATTGTCATCAAGCTCTAAATGCAGTTGAATAAACTTAACTTTACCGCCCTGTCGAGTGCGAATACCGTGCACCCCATAAACATCATTATGGTTACGCGCTATTTCAAAAATACTTTGCTTTTCTTCATCGGGTAGCTCTTTGTCCATTAAATGCGAGGCACTTTCGGTTGCTATATCCCAACTGTTATACAATAAATAACCTGCCACACAGATAGCAAACAATGGGTCGGCATACAGTACGCCATAGTAGGCGAGTAAAATAGCAAGCAATACCGCCGCATTTAAAATTAAATCGCCCTTGTAATGAACGGAGTCGGCTTTTATAGCGATTGATTCTGTGTGCTTCACGACTTTATTTTGCACATATACAATTACCAAGGTACAAGCAATGGCAAAAATACTCACCCATACACCTAATAATGAGTGCGAAAGCTCTACTGGGTTTATTAATCGCTCGATACCGTGAAACATTAATAAACAGCCCGAGCCCGCAATAAATGCGGCTTGGCCTAACCCTGCAAGCGCCTCCGCTTTACCGTGACCAAACCGGTGGTCATCATCCGCAGGACGCAGTGCATACGATAAAACTAAAAAGCTCATTAGCGTCGCGGTAATATCCATTAATGAATCAGTGAGTGAGCCAAGCATCGACGCCGAACCCGACGCCAGCCAAGCCCATGCTTTGGTCGCAATCATTAGGCTAACCATGACCATGGTCACTATGCTTGAAGCTTTGACCCAAAATTCATAACTGCGATTATGCACGTATCTGTCCAAGTGTAAGATGTATTTAATGTTTGTAGTATATCATTTTTTATTCATTGTTCGTGTATACTGAGCCAGTCAAATTAAAGATTTTATAGGGCTTATTGTGCTGGATATTGTTTTATACCAACCTGAAATTCCGCCTAATACCGGGAATATCATTCGTTTATGTGCCAATACTGGCTATTCATTGCATTTAATTGAACCGTTAGGGTTTGAGTGGGATGACAAACGTGTAAAACGCGCTGGACTTGACTATCACGAATTTAGCCATGTACAACGCCACGCCTCATTTGATGCTTACTTAGAAAAGTGCCAACCTAAAAAGGTGTATGCTTGCACCACTAAAGGTAGCCAATTTCATCACCAAGCACAGTATGAAGCGGGTGATTGCTTAGTATTCGGACCAGAAACCCGAGGCTTACCTGATGACATGATTCAAGCACTGCCAAACGAGCAACGCGTGCGTATACCTATGCAAGCCGATAGTCGCAGTATGAATCTGTCTAATGCAGTAGCTGTGTTTGTGTATGAATCTTGGCGCCAGCTTGGCTTTGTAAACGCGCAGTAATTATTTACCAATAATAAAAAACCGACATTATGTCGGTTTTTTAATTTTTAAAGAATAGTGAAGCATTTATTCTGACTTTTGTTCACGACCTAATAACGCCATAGCAGCTGCTTTCATGTCTTTATTTTCATAGAGTACTTTGTATATTTGCTCGGTAATTGGCATTTCCACACCAGCGCGTTGAGCTAGTAAGTACACTTCTTTGGTATTTCTAAAGCCTTCAACTACTTGGCCGATTGATGCAATGGCATCATCAACACTCTCACCTTTGCCTAAGGCTAAACCAAAACGGCGATTGCGCGATTGGTTATCGGTACAGGTCAGAATTAAATCACCTAACCCGGCCATACCCATAAAGGTTTCAGGTTTTGCACCCAGTGCACACCCTAAACGCGACAACTCTGCTAAACCACGAGTAATAAGCGCGGTACGAGCATTTGCACCAAACCCCACTCCATCAGAAATTCCCGCACCAATGGCAATCACGTTTTTAACCGCACCACCTAGCTGTATACCAATAAAATCATCATTGTTATACACCCTAAACGAGCGCCCGCAATGCAATAAATCGGCTATTTGTTTAGCAAATGCCGATGATGTTGATGACACCGAAATTGCAGTTGGTGATCCCATCGCCATTTCTTTGGCAAAGGTTGGCCCTGAAAGCACCGCTAATGGCACCTCTTCACCTAGCTCTTGCACTGCTACTTCTTGTAACAAACGCCCAGTATTTGGCTCTAGTCCTTTGGTGGCCCATGCTATTTTTGCATTTGGGCGCAAAGCAGGTTTGATTTGCTTTAATGTGTCAGCAAATGCGTGGCTTGGCACAACAACCAAAACAATATCGCTACTTTGCGTTGCACGCTGTAAATCTGCTTCAAGGATTAAGGTGTCAGGAAAAGGAATATCAGGTAAGTAACGTTGATTTTTTCGCTCAGCTGCAAGCGTCGCAACGTCTTGGCTATTGCGTCCCCATAAAGTCACTTTGTGACCATTTCGGGCTAAACAAATAGCAAGGGCGGTGCCATACGACCCCGCCCCTAAAACAGTAACAGCTGATGTGGCTGTATTCATAAATTAAGCGTCTGCTGTAGCCTGCTCAGCTTGCGCTGTGCGTTGCTGCATGTACTGTGCAAATAATGCGTCAAAGTTAACTGGCGCAAGATTAAGTTGTGGGAACGTACCACGATTTACTAAGTTAGATACCGCTTCACGTGCATACGGGAATAACACGTTAGGGCAAAATGCACCTAGCATGTGCGCTAATTGCATTTCTTCAACGTCAGCAATCGTAAAGATACCGGCTTGTTGAATTTCACATAAAAACGCAGTTTCTTCACCGATAGATGCCGTTACAGTTAGTGCAAGCACTACTTCGTAAACACCTTCATCAAGTTTGTTAGAGCGTGTATCTAAATCTAATTTTACTTCTGGAGCCCACTCTTTTTGAAAAATAGCTGGCGAATTTGGCGTTTCAAACGATACATCTTTAGTGTAAATACGTTGGATAGTAAACTGTGCACCTGCATCAGCTTCTGCTGCTGCGTTTTGATTTTGTTCGTTCATTGTTATTCCTAACCTGTTATTTATTATAATTAATTAAATTAAGCACTGAGCTTAGCATCAAGGTGACCTTGCGCTTCTAGTGCCATCATGTCGTCACAGCCACCGATGTGTTCATCGTTGATAAAAATTTGTGGAACCGTGCTTGCGCCACCGGCTTTGGCGATCATTTCATCGCGAAGCTCTGGCTGAACGCCAATATCAATATTTGTGTATTTTACACCTTTGCTGTCTAACAGCGCTAATGCGCGATGACAAAAAGGACAATATCCTTTGGTGTATAAAACAACGTTACTCATAATTAATCCTTAATCGGTTTAGCTAAGAGATATTAGCGACCGCTTGTTGTTGGCAGACTTGCTGATTGCCACGCACCCATACCGCCAGATAAAACATAAACTTGTTCATAGCCTGCTTTATGCATTGCGGTTGCAACACCTGAGGCAGTCATGCCTGCAGCACATACCACTATAATGGGTTTGCTCTTATACTTTTCAAGGGTTGAGAAATCAGATTCTTTAGCTTTTTCTGGGTTTAAGTGCACAGCACCGGCAATATGGCCGGTTTTAAACTCTTTTTGCCCACGCATATCAACAACCTGGCCGTCTTCGCGGTTAATAAGTAACGTTAACTGCTGAGGATTGATTTGACGAATTGCTGAAAATTTACTTTTTATTGCGCCACTAATAATAAGAAACGCAATCGCAACCCAAGCTAGGCTTAGAATTGGATGGTTTGAGACAAATTCAATATATTGATCCATTCGACTTCCACTATAAAGTTACATACTAAAACGGATGTTTTAGATATTTTAAATTCTTACCAATTGCACTTGCACAATGAGCAGTTACTCATCAGCAAATCAATAGAGCGCTGTTAGGCTACTCTGAATTTTCACCTACAAGATAGGCTTAACTTACCCCACAACCCTATTCAATACTTGAATAAAATAGAGATTAGCCGCGCAAGTATACCCAAATCAGCTAAAAATGCGAGTTTAAGCACGCTTGAAAGCCACAATGCCCTGCTCTTTTTAACTGAAAAATAACCTAGCCCTTTAAAGCTTTCAATTTAGCCAATCCTAATTGAAAATTTTTAATATCTTCTTTTCATTGCTGATCCTAGCTATAAAACGCGGTATGCTAAGACGTGGCATGTTGGCATTAATGTTAGCGTGTATTTTAGCAACGCTAATTTTTCAGGAGTGACTATGACAGAGCATAAAAAACCACTGGTATTAATGATTTTAGATGGCTGGGGATACAGAGAAGATGAGCAAAGCAATGCTATTTTAGCTGCTAACACCCCTGTATTAGATGAGCTTTGGGCCACACGTCCTCATACATTAATTTCAGCATCGGGTTTAGATGTCGGTCTTCCTGATGGCCAAATGGGTAATTCTGAGGTGGGCCATGTTAATTTAGGCGCAGGCCGTATTGTGTACCAAGATTTTACCCGTATCACCAAAGCCATTGCTGATGGCGAATTTGATACAACCCCCGCACTTGTTGAAAACATTGATAAAGCCGTTCATGCCAACAAAGCCGTACACATTATGGGACTGTTAAGTCCAGGTGGCGTGCATAGCCACGAAGATCATATTGTTGCCAGTATACAACTGGCTGCAAAACGCGGCGCTAAAGAGGTGTACTTTCATGCCTTTTTAGATGGACGCGATACACCACCGCGTAGTGCTAAAGCGTCTATTGAGCGTATTGAAGCCTTATTTAGCGAACTTAAATGTGGCCGTTTAGCCTCACTAATTGGCCGTTACTATGCCATGGACAGAGACAACCGCTGGAATCGTGTTGAAAAAGCCTATAATTTAATCACCTTAGGTGAAGGCGATTTTGATTATGAAGAAGGCGTAAGTGCACTAAATGCCGCTTATGAGCGCGATGAAAATGACGAATTTGTAGCAGCCAGCACGATCACTCCTAAAGGCAGCGAATCTGTAAAAGTAAATGATGGCGACACCATTATATTTGCAAACTTTAGAGCAGACCGCGCACGCGAAATAACCCGCGCCTTTGTAGAGCCTGACTTTGACGGCTTTAATAAGAAAAAATCGCCTGAGCTTAGCGGCTTTGTGATGATGACTGAATACGCAGCCGATATAGATGCGCCTGTTGCTTTTGGCCCCACGCCGCTTAATAACGTACTTGGCGAATGGTTTGAAAAACAAGGTAAAACTCAACTGCGTATTTCTGAAACTGAAAAATATGCTCATGTTACCTTTTTCTTCAGTGGTGGACGAGAAGATGAGTTTGACGGCGAAACCCGTGAACTTATTCCATCACCTCAGGTTGCAACTTATGATTTGCAGCCAGAAATGAACTCAAAAATGCTTACCGATAAGCTAGTAGAAGCAATAAAAAGTGGAAAATACGATGCCATTATTTGTAACTACCCTAATGGCGACATGGTCGGTCATTCAGGTGTATTTGAGGCTGCAGTTAAAGCCTGTGAGGCAGTAGATAACTGTATTGGCCGTGTAGTGGATGCATTGAAAGAATATGGCGGCGAAGCACTTATTACCGCCGATCATGGCAATGCAGAGCAAATGGCAAACCTTAAAACAGGCCAAGCGCACACAGCACATACCAGTGAGCCCGTGCCGTTTATTTATGTAGGTCGCGATGCACAAGCTTATTCAGGCAAAGCCTTGAGCGATGTTGCCCCAACCATGCTGCATTTAATGGGGTTAGAGCAACCTGCAGAAATGACAGGGTCGCCAATTATGGTGTTGAAATAACCTATGAAAAAAAGCGCATACCGCGTCATTGCGTGTATCTGTGTACTGCATTCATTAGTCACTGGCGTTGCCGTGGCTAATGAAGATCGTACTAAAAAAGACCTATCCCAAGTTCAAGTGGCTTTAGAGCAAAGCCAAGCTGAATATCAACAACAGCAAAAAGAAATAGCTAAACAGCAGCAAAAGCTAAAAGCACATGAACTCGCTATAGCGAAAAACGCTAAAGCACTCAATATAGCTGAGCAATCCGTTAAAAAAACACAACAACAGCAAGCAGAGCAACAACAACGCGCGGTAAAGCTTGAAAAACAACAAGCCCAATTTCAGCGTGTGTTAGCAGCACAGTTAAAAAGTGCTTATATGGCAGGTAGTGATGACTATTCAAAAATGCTGCTTAACCAAGAAGATACCGCTAAATTTGAACGTACGCTTAGCTATTACAACTACTTAAATAAAGCCCGCATAAAGCAGCTTGATGAACTTAAAGCGCTGCAAATAGAAATTGCGAAAAACCAAGCTGAGCTTGAAAAAACAAAAGAAAAGCTAGTTGCTTTATTTGATGAACAAAAAAGGCGACAAGCAGCGCTTCTTGACGCTAAAAATGAGCGCCAAGCCAGCCTAAAAAATCTAAAAAAGCAGTTAAATAAAACAAAAAAATCAATTAGTTACTTAGAAGAGAACGAACAAACGCTGATCGCAACTATTAAAGAACTTGAAGAAGAAAAAACCACAAAAATTGAGCTATTGGGCCTAAATAAAAATAAAGGAAGATTAAGCTGGCCGAGTAAAGGCAAACTAACGCACAAGTTTGGCCAACGTAAGCACGGCGGAATTAATTGGAAAGGCGTGTTAATTTCTGCTGCAGAGGGCACTTCAGTAAATAGCATTCATAACGGTCAGGTGGTATTTGCAGATTGGTTAAAAGGTTACGGCTGGGTGATTGTTGTGGACCACGGTGAAGGCTTTATGAGCTTATACGGGCATGCACAAACCTTACTCAAAGATGTGGGTGATATGGTCAGAGAGGGTGAAAGCGTTGCTTTAGTTGGGCAAAGCGGTGGACAAGCCGATTCTGGTCTATACTTTGAAATACGCCACAAAGGGCGTGCTGTTAATCCCATAAAATGGTGCAGACGTATTTAATCTTAAAATAACTGCATCCTAGTAGAGGCAGTTATGATAAACACACACATTTGCCAAAAAAAAGTATCGCAAAAAAAATCAATATTTTGGTTTTGTTTGCAGGTATTTTTTTTATTGGCACTTTTTGGCTTTATAAATAATGCTCATGCCAGTTCGGTCAAAGATTTAGAAAGCCAAAAAATAAATGAAATACTGTTTAATATTCATACCTACTACGTTGATGATTTGGCACTGCATAACAGTGAATACATTGAATACAACACCTCTCAATTTGAACGCTTATACTCTAAACTCGATCCCTACTCTAAATATTTAGATAAAAATGAGCTAAATGCGTTATTTGATAATACCAATGGTCGCTATACTGGCTTAGGCATTGAGGTCAAAAATATTGAGCAGCGCACCACGATTGTTAAAGTAATTAATAATTCGCCTGCTAAACAAGTCGGCCTGCGAGCTGGCGATATTATTACAGCAGTTAATAATCAGCAGATTAAAAATAGCCCTATTGATATAGTCGCGCAGCAAATTAAAGACAGCCCCAACAATAAAGTACAACTAAGTATTATCCGAAATAACAATCTAAAACCGCTCATATTTAACCTCAGCAGAAAACAAATAAAACTGGCCAGTGTAACTAAGCAACTACTTGATGCTGGTAGCGGTTATATTGCTATAAATACCTTTTCAAACCACACCTTGCATGAAGTTGCCTTACAGATAGCCGCTATGCAAAACCATTACGGCCACGCATTAAAAGGCCTGATTATTGATTTACGAGATAACCCTGGCGGGACTTTAAAAAGCGCGGTTGCTGTGGCAGATCTCTTTTTACAAGATGGTCTAATAGTAACAACCAAAGGACGTTTTTATGATTCTAATCAGTCGTTTTACGCTAAACGCGGCGATATTTTAAAAGGCGCACCTATTGTTGTACTGATTAACGAAAACTCAGCCTCTGCAGCAGAAATACTGGCTGCAGCACTAAAAGAAAATATGCGTGCAAAAATAGTGGGGAGTCAGTCATTTGGCAAAGGGTCGGTACAATCACTCATTCCATTAGGCGATGGTGATACCGCCTTAAAACTAACTACCGCACGCTACTTTACGCCATCAGGTGAATCGATTGAAGGTATTGGCGTGACCCCGAATGTGGCGATTAATCAAACAACGCTTCCACAAACAAATAAAGCCGTTATAATAAAAAATGAACAATTAGAACAAAACACCGTTTTTAGCACTGAAGATTTAGCCGATATCCAGTTAACTAAGGCAAAACAGCTACTCAACATGCACTAAAACCGGTAAATTATTTTAAACACGACAAAGATAATAAAAATTATAAAACGTGAAAACTATAAATTTAATGGTGTTAGCAGGGCTGTTTTTAGCCTTATTTGCAACATCGAGTGCTGTTAAAGCCAAGCAAATAGCCATAGTGATCGATGACATAGGTTATCATCAACGTGATTTAGAATTCCTGAGTTTACCTGGGCAGTTGTCCTATTCAATATTGCCCCACACCCCCTATTCTCAAATATTTGCAACCCTTGCTAGTCAGTCAAATAAAGAGCTCCTGTTGCATGTTCCTATGCAGGCTTTAAATGGTAAAAAACTCGGCCCTGGTGCGCTCACTTTAAATATGGATAAAGCACAACTTCAACAAACGCTCGGGAATGCGCTGGCGAGTTTACCGCAAGTTAAAGGAGTTAATAACCATATGGGCTCTGCGCTGACTCAACAAAGCCAAGCAATGAAATGGACCATGGAAGTACTCAAAAAACGCCAGCTGTATTTTCTTGATAGCCGTACAACTGAATTAAGCCAAGCTCAGAATGCAGCCAACTTTTTGGGAGTGGAAAACATTAGCCGACATGTATTTTTAGACAATATAACGACCACAGAGCAACTACAATTAAGATTAGAAGAGCTAAAATCAAAAGCAACTAAGTATCAATTTGCCATTGCAATAGCGCATCCCTATCCCGAAACCATCGATTTTTTACGCCACGCTTTGCCGCAACTAAGTGAGCAAGGATTTGAACTGGTGCCAGTATCGCAACTGGTCGAACGTAAATATGTACAAATAGCTCAGCAAGAAGCTATTTCATTAAACTGATGGGGTAAGTAAACCCCCTAACCCATCAGTTAATTTAACTCACTTAAACGCATTATATTTATAAAATAAACGTCGCTACTTTGGCATTTAAATCTGTAGCTCTGTCTTTTAATACTTCAGCTTGGCTTAAATGCGCAGTGGCTGAGGTAGTAATTTCATCGGTTACATCTTTAATGGCGACCGTATTTCGAGTAATTTCATTAGTCACTTGCGTTTGCTCTTCTGCTGCAACCGCTATTTGACCCGCCATATCAGAAATTTCATTCACTGCTAAGGTGATTTCCTCTAGTGCATGAGCTGCTGCATTAACATCATCCACACTATTGTTAGCATACCCCTTACTGCTGTCCATCAAGCTCACTGCTTTTTTGGTCGTACTTTGTAAGGTTTCTATGGTGGTGTAAATTTCTGCTGTGGAGTTTTGCGTTCTTCTTGATAGTACACGCACCTCATCGGCAACCACTGCAAAGCCACGCCCTTGTTCACCAGCACGGGCAGCCTCTATTGCGGCATTGAGTGCTAAGAGATTTGTTTGCTCAGCAATTTCTTGAATGGTAGTCAAAATACTCGATATAGCCTGAGCATGTAAGCTTAGTTCGCCAATGACGGTGGTTGTTTGGTCTATTTCACCCGCAAGTGAATTAATCGTATTTCTGGTTTTATCAACTAACAGTTTACCTTCACGACTACTTTGCGCTGACTGCTGTGATGCCGTCGCGGTATTTTCGGCATTAGCAGCAATCTCATGGGTTGCACTTGCCATCTCTGTGACCGCAGTGGCAACCATCGCTACTTCTTGTTGCTGACGCTGCAACTCACTGACACTGTTTTGATTGGTGATTAAGCTTTTCTCTGCATCAAAATCTAAATCAGTAGCTAACTGGCGAATATGGCTTATAAGCTCATGCTGGCTGCTTACAAAGCGATTAAAACTATCAGCCAGTACCCCAACTTCATCTTGTGTATCAACACTAATACGCTGGGTCAAATCACCGTTACCATCAGCAATTGTTGATAACGCTTGAGATACTCTGCTTAACGGCGCAAGCAACACACTTAATAACCATGAAATAGCCAACACGCTCAATAAAAGTGCCACACTGACTAATACGAGTTGAGTTACTAATAAACTAATTAACGGTGCCTCTAAGGTTTCTTTATCCAATACAAATAGCAACTGCCAATCGGTATTATTTATATTTTCACCCCAAACAAGCTTCTCTCGGCCTTCATCTTTAAAATAAAGGGGAGTAAATTCACCGTTTTGACTATTAGATAAAATGAATTGGTGATTTATTTTCGAGTCAATATGCGTAATATCTGCCATTACTTTTTTAGTGTCTTTATAGGCAATCACAGTGCCATCTTGATGCATCATGATGGCATACCCATTTGCCGGTAAAGACATAGTATTAACATCATTAACTAAAGACTCAATCGATAAATCACCCGCTACCACGCCACTTTGTGTGGTTTTAGCAATAGAAACAACCAACTGATTAAACGCAGTATCTAAATAAGGTTTGGTAATTACGGTGCCATTTTTCAGCTGTGCTTGTTTATACCATGGACGAGTGCGCGGGTCGTAGCCGGTTCGATCAATACTTGGATCAGAGTCAGTCATTTTCCCGATACTATCTCCAAAGTAAGTTAATTGAAAACCACCAGACACTTGAGCTTGCTGTAATGCGCTGAGCGTATTGCCCTCAACCTTACTCGCAACTGACTCTATGATCTGCTGACGACTAGCTAGCCAATCTTCAATACTCGCAGCTTGTTGCTTACCAGACTGACTTACATTATCAATACTGCTTTTTAACAGTAACGCTTTTTGAGAGGTGTAGCTATTCCACGATAGCAATACAATAATAACGGCTAGGGCAAGAACCACCGATAGCAAGATCTTTTTCTTTAGTGAATATGAGTTCATATTGAGTGTAAATACTCGCGTTAAATGAAATTGAAAGGCAATAAGCACAGCAATTAATAATTTAATTTAGGCTACGGTTTGAACGACAAGTCGCTCAGGTGCGCGAATATTTTCATATGTCCAAATTAAAAACAAACTAAAATCATGTATTTAAATTAAAACCAAACTTATTCATTAACTTTAACTAGGGTATATTTAATTAAAAGATATACAGATGTGACTAGAGGTAAGCAAAATAAGAAAAACGATACTTTTTGTTAACCTCTTTTTTTTAACTAAAAAAAAGCCCCGCATTTTCATGCAGGGCTTTATAACTTTTTAAGTACGATTAACTCATCGCGCTTTGTAATTTTTTCATTGCTGTTTTTTCCAGCTGGCGAACACGCTCTGCTGATACGCTGTATTTTTCAGCCAACTCTTGCAGTGTTGCTTTATCATCTGACAACCAGCGTGCGCTAACGATATCTTGAGAACGCTCATCGAGGGTTTTCAAAGCGCTAAATAATCGCGTATGCGACTGCTCTTGCCATTGTTGCTGTTCAATGTCGTCAGCTAGGTCAGCAGAACCATCCGTTAAGTATTGCACTGGTGAGTAAGAACTCGTTGGCGCATCGTCGTTATCGTCGCCTGTTAAGTCAAAGCCCATGTCTTGGCCGCTCATACGCGACTCCATTTCACGAACTTCTTTTTCACTCACACCTAGCTCGCTCGCTACTGTGCTAACTTCGGCTTGGTTAAACCAGCCTAAACGTTTTTTGTTTTTACGAAGATTAAAAAACAGTTTACGTTGCGCTTTGGTTGTCGCAACTTTTACGATACGCCAGTTTTTAAGCACAAACTCATGAATTTCGGCTTTGATCCAATGAACCGCAAATGAAACCAAACGTACACCCACTGATGGGTCAAAACGTTTTACTGCCTTCATCAGTCCAATGTTACCCTCTTGAATTAAATCAGCTTGTGGTAACCCATAACCCGAGTAGCTTTTTGCTATGTGCGCTACAAAGCGCAAATGCGACATAATGAGTTGCTTTGCAGCACTAAGATCGCCTTCTTCCTGAAGTTTTTTTGCAAGTTCCTGCTCTTGCTCAACTTTAAGCATAGGAATAGTACTAACAGCTTGAAGATAGCCATCCATACTTGCGCTTTGTTGCCCAACTGTAAGTGCCATTGCGTATAAATCTTTACTCATTTTTCACCTCGGTGATAAACATTTGAAACCATCTTAGCACTCTTTTAGTAAGAGTGCTAACTTGAATTTAAAACTTTTTTGAATCATAAATCAAGTGGTTTTTTTAGTGTTAAGTCAGTCTACACTAGGCGACTGAATAACCTATGAATTGGTTTAGCCAAAGCAAAGATTAATCTTTTTGCTTTGGCTTTTTTATAATTTTAAACTTAAAACATGACAGTTTTAAGAATTATATTAGGGCCCTAAACCTTATCGGGTTCTATTTCTGAGATGTAACGGTTAACCGATAAGTAAGAACCAATAAAGCCTAAGCTAGTGGCCAACAATACCAACGCGCCAAATTCATTAAGGCTAAGCCCTATTAGCGTAAAGCTGGTTTGATATACCCCTGCAACACTGCTTACCGCAGCAGATAGCCACCACATCATTAATGCTACGCAAATAAAAGCAAACAATCCGGCAATCACGCCATACCAAATGCCAGTCCATAAAAAGGGGGCATGAATAAAGGTATTAGTTGCCCCTACGAGCTTCATTACCTGTATTTCTTCTTTTTTATCCATAATAGATAAACGAATTGTGTTGCCTATAATAAGCGTCACTGAGGTAAGTAATAATAGCGCAATCGTAATTACACTTTCTTTTAACAAACTGAGTAATGCATTTAAACGTTCAAGCCAAGCAATATCAAGCTTACCAAAATCAACTTCGCGTTCACCTTCAAGTTTTTTAAGCAATAGCTTAGCCGCATTAGGTTGGCTATGTCGCTGGGTTGGTGTAACTAAAACTACATTCGGTAATGGGTTACTATCTAGGTATTCTAAAGCCTGACCAAACCCAGACATTTCTTTGAATTCATCCAAAGCCTCAGTGCGAGAAATAAAAGTCACACTTTGTATTTCAGGATATAGCGCTAAGCGTTTAACTAAAGTTTGCGTTTCTTGCTCACTCATATCCTCTTTTACAAACAAGGATATTTCGCTGGCTTGCTCAAAACCACTGCTCACTTGCTGCACATTTTTAACCACTAAGTATAACGTTGCGGGCAACGTTAAACTCAAACCCAGTACAGCAATGGTCATCATAGAGGCCAATGGCGTGCGCCACATTTCCCCAAGACTGTACACACCTTGGCGAAAAATATTAATAATGAAAAAGTAACCGCCAGAGAATACGGATTTTTTTTGTTTATCATTACTATTTTGACGGCTTTTGAACAGTAAACTCATAATACACCCTCAGCCAGTGGATCTTGGCTCATCCGCCCATCATGAAGCGTTAAGCTACGATACTTCATTCGTGATACTAACCCCAAGTCATGGGTGGCAATTAAAACCGTGGTGCCATGCTTATTAAAATCTTCGAACAGGCGTAATATTTCCATCGATAACTCAGGATCAAGATTACCGGTAGGTTCATCAGCTAATAGTATAGGAGGAGAATTAACAATGGCTCGTGCAATCCCTACACGTTGCTGCTCACCGCCAGAGAGTGTGGAGGGATGACAGCGTACTTTATCTAACAAGCCCACTTTATCGAGCGCACCATGCACACGCTTGGCAATTTGCTTGTGGTGAGTCCCTTCAATAATTAAGGGCAAAGCAACGTTATCGAACACCGTGTATCGTTCTAATAGACGATGATTTTGAAAAATAATACCAATGTCGCGGCGTGCATACGGAATTTGTCGTGAATTTAACTTATTTAAATCCACGCCATTGATAAACACATTGCCCGCAGAAGGGCGTTCCATCAAGCTAATAAGCTTTAAAAGTGTACTTTTACCGGCACCACTGTGGCCCGTTAAAAAAGCCAGTTCGCCTGGTTTTATATGAAAACTCACTTTTTCAAGCGCGCGATGCCCACCGGCATAGGTTTTACTTACTTGCTGAAAATTTATCATTTTTTTATTATGCCAACCTCATTAAACGTCCTAACGCAATTGGTATTCCTTGCAATTAAAAAGGGAGCAGGCTCCCTTTTGGTAAATTAAACGTCGTCCTCATCTTGGCTAAATAGCGCATCAATAAAGTCATCGCTCTTGAAGGTGCGTAAATCATCAATACTTTCACCTACACCAATGTAACGAATAGGAATATTAAACTTATCAGCAACGGCAAAAATAACCCCGCCTTTAGCGGTGCCATCAAGCTTTGATAGTGTGATACCTGTTAAACCTACACATTGGTTAAATAAGTTTACTTGGCTAATAGCATTTTGGCCTGTGCCAGCATCAATTGTCAGCATCACTTCATGCGGTGCATCTGGGTCTACTTTTTTCATCACACGGGCTATTTTTTCAAGCTCTTGCATTAAGTTATCTTTATTTTGCAAGCGCCCTGCTGTATCGGCAATTAACACATCAACATTACGCGCTTTAGCGGCTTGAAAGGCATCAAATACCACTGAGGCGCTATCAGCACCAGTGTGCTGAGCTATAACAGGAATACTATTACGCTCACCCCAAACTTGAAGCTGCTCTACTGCTGCGGCTCTAAATGTATCACCGGCAGCAAGCATTACCGATTTACCTTGGTTTTGAAATTGTTTCGCCATTTTACCAATGGTGGTGGTTTTACCTACGCCGTTTACACCTACCATAAGGATAACGAAAGGTTTTTTGTCTGCTGGTATTTCTAAAGGCTGCTCTGCTGTTTTCAGCATAGTTGCCATTTCTTGCTTCATTAATTCATAAAGCGCATCACCATCTTTAAGCTGCTTGCGATCAGCGGCGTCGGTCAGGCTATCGATTAGCTTCATTGTGGTATCAACACCAAGATCGGCAGTGAGTAACTGAGTCTCTAATTCTTCAAATAACTCATCGTCAATTTTTTTACCGCTGAAAATTGAGGCAAAGCCAGAACCAATATTAACGCGTGTTTTCAGTAAGCCTTTTTTGAGGCGAGAGAAAAAACCTTCTTTTTTAGGTTTTTCCGCTTTTATAGCTTCTTCCTTTGCAAGCTCTGCGGTCAGTCGCTGTTGCTCTAGGCGTTCAGACTCCTCTTCAGCAGCCAGACGCTGTTGTTCTAAACGCTCATTTTCAGCTTGCTCTGCTGCAATGCGCTGTTGTTCTAAACGCTCGTTCTCAGCTTGTTCTGCTACAATGCGCTGTTGTTCTAAACGCTCGTTCTCAGCTTGCTCTGCTGCAATACGCTGTTGTTCTAGACGCTCGTTCTCAGCTTGTTCTGCTGCAATACGCTGTTGTTCTAAACGCTCGTTCTCAGCTTTTTCTGCTGCAATGCGCTCTTGCTCTAACTGCATTTGCGCTTCTTGTTCTGCTAAACGTTTGGCTTGCTCTTGTCTTTGTTGCTCTGCATCTGCCTGCTGTTTAGCTAATAGCTCTGCATTAGCGTGTTCAATCGCTTGTTTTTCTTCTGCCGCTGCGCGCTGTGCTTGCGCCTGTTTCTCTTGCTCTAAACGCTCGGCCTCTGCTTCAGCTTGTAAACGCTCTGCCGCAGCTTGCTCTGCAGCTAAACGTTCTTGCTCGGCTTTTTCTGCCTGCTCTTGTGCTAAACGATCTTGTTCAGCTGCAATTCGAGCTTGTTCTATACGCTCGGCTTCTGCTTCAGCCTGTAAACGCTCTGCCTCAGCTTGCTCTGCAGCTAAACGTTCTTGCTCGGCTTTTTCTGCCTGCTCTTTTGCTAATGCTTGTTGTTTATCAGCTTCTGCTTGTTTTTTATCTGACTTGCCAAAACCGAGCCACGACATGAATTTACTTTTTTTTGCCATACTTGCTAATAACCACTTATAAAAATCTGATAAACTAACGATAATGATAGCGTGCTTTTAAGCCTAAATAATTGCTTTTAGCAACACGTTATCCTCGAGGGTGCATAATAGTAACACTTTTAGCGCAGTTGAAAAATGACACGCCGTGATATGATTGCAATATTATCTGAGCTAGATCATAGATACCAATTTTTAGTGAGTTAAATGAGAAAAAAAACCACACAAAATAACACCACTCATAAATCAGCTGATGGGGTTATTAGAATCATTAGCGGCCAATTTCGCGGTCGAAAACTGCCAGTAAAAGATGTTCAAGGTCTGCGTCCTACAACCGACCGAATTAAAGAAACGGTGTTTAATTGGTTGATGCACGATACCCGCGATGCGCACACTCTCGATTGCTTTGCCGGTTCCGGTGGATTGGGATTTGAAGCATTGTCGCGTTTTGCAAAACACACCACATTCATAGAGCTTGATTCACAAGCAGCAAAACAATTAGAGCAAAACATTGCGACGCTTGATGCACAAAACGCGCAAGTCGTTAATACCAATACACTGACGTTTTTAGAGAGAAAAAACACCAGTGACACATTTAATTTGGTTTTTATTGACCCGCCATTTCGCAAAAATTTAGCTCAATCATGCTGTGATTTATTGGAAAATAATCAATGGCTCGACCCCGAAGCATTGATATATGTTGAAGTAGAAACTGAGCTAACCTCGTTTAAAGCACCAAATAACTGGTTGTTAATTAAAGAGAAAAAGGCAGGTCAGGTTTTTTGTAGGCTGTACCAACGCCATATAAATTAACACTGTTTTAGCTGCTGTGTTTCTGTTAATATTATCCTTTACATGTGGTGTTGCTTCGGATTACAATACCGCACCATTTTTGAACCACTTGATCAATGTTTGATCAACTTGAGCAACGCTCATAATTTAGGTAGGTGAATTTTTAATGCCAGTAATTAAAGTAAGAGAGAACGAACCGTTTGACGTAGCACTTCGTCGCTTCAAGCGTTCATGTGAAAAAGCAGGTATCCTTTCAGAAGTTCGTCGTCGCGAGCACTATGAAAAACCAACAGCTGAGCGTAAGCGTAAAAAAGCAGCTGCTGTTAAACGTCACATGAAAAAACTTTCTCGTGATAACGCTCGTCGCGTTAAATTATACTAATATATTAGGTCTTGTATAAATGAGCCTTTTAATAACGCTAAAAGATGCGCAAAAAGATGCGATGAGAGCTAAAGACAAACAACGTCTTAATCCTATTCGCATGGTACTTGCTGCAATCAAGCAACGTGAAATTGACGAGCAAATAACACTAGACGACGCAGGTATTACCTCCGTTATAGTGAAGCTTGTTAAACAACGTCGCGACTCTTACACTCAGTACAAAGATGCTGGGCGTGATGATTTAGCTGAAATTGAAGCCAATGAGATTACAGCACTTGAAGCTTTTTTACCTCAACAATTGAGTGAAGAAGAAATCATTGCTCTCATTGACGCGGCTATTGCTGATACTAATGCAGCAGGTATGCAAGACATGGGTAAAGTAATGGGTATAATCAAAAGCAAAGCCGAAGGTCGTGCCGATATGGGCAAAATCTCAGGTTTAATTAAGCAACGATTAACTGCCTAATACCCCCACATACATTTAGTATGATTGAAGTAAACCGAGCCTTGAGCTCGGTTTCTTCGTTTAGATATTTAGTACTTCAAAAAATTATGCATTTGTGTTCAAATCTTTGCGTATTATAATTCGTTTTCATCACTTTTCTATTTATCTTAGGGCTGTACTTTAAACAATGGCTGGAAAGATCCCACGCAACTTTATCGATGATTTATTGGCACGAACCGATATTGTCGACCTGATTGACTCAAAGGTAGGGTTGAAAAAAGCGGGCAAAGACTATCAAGCTTGCTGTCCTTTTCATAATGAGAAGTCGCCTTCATTTACCGTATCGCAAGATAAACAGTTTTATCATTGCTTTGGCTGTGGCGCTAACGGCAATGCTATTTCTTTTGTAATGGAGTATGACAAACTCGAGTTTGTTGATGCAATTGAGGAACTAGCCAGTTTACTTAACCTTGATGTTCCTCGCGAACAAGGGAGCAGTAATGGACCAGAGCGCACAGCGGCACAAAAACGTTCAGACTATGATCTAATGCTGCATGCAGCACGCTTTTATCAACATCAGTTAAAACATCACAGTAACTCTAAAGCGGTAATCGATTACGTTAAAGGTCGCGGCTTAAGCGGTGCAACCGTTAAAAAGTTTATGATAGGTTATGCGCCCAGCGAATGGGAAGGGCTCTGCCAACAACTTGGGCGAAACCAAGAACAAAAAGAACAATTAGTTGAGCTTAAACTCGCATCTGAGAAAACCCCAGGCAAACAGTTCGACTTTTTCCGTGATCGCTTAATGTTTCCAATTCGTGATAAACGCGGCCGCGTTATTGCTTTTGGTGGGCGAGTAATGCAAGCCGATCAAGGGCCTAAATATTTAAACTCTCCGGAGACGCGCATATTTCATAAGGGCTTTGAACTCTATGGCCTTTATGAAGCTAAACAAGCACACAAGAAGCTTGACCATGTACTGATTGTTGAAGGCTACATGGACGTAGTAGCGCTGGCAGAACAAGGTATTGAATATGCCGTAGCAGCCCTTGGTACAGCGACAACCAGCGAGCACATGCACACTTTATTTAGAACCACAGATAAAGTTATTTGTTGTTACGATGGTGACCGTGCAGGTAAAGATGCTGCGTGGCGCGCACTCGAAAATGCGTTGCCTTACTTAAACGATGGCAAAGCACTGCATTTTGTATTTTTACCCGATGGTGAAGACCCTGATTCACTCGTACAACAAGAAGGTAAAGCAGCTTTTGAGCAACGCCTTGAAAACGCAGATGACTTCACTAAAGTGCTGTTTAATAAACTAAGTAAAGAGATTGATTTAACACTAGATTCCGGTAAGGCTAAGTTACTCAGTGCGGCACTGCCCCTGATTGAAAAGATCCCAAGTGAGTTTTACCAAGAAAATATCCTAGAGCAACTTGGGCGATTGATTGGCCGCACCCGTGAGCAACTCAATAATCACTTAAAAACGCCAAAACAGCAGCAAGCAATTGAACGAAAATTTAAAATTACACCCATGCGCCAAGCAATAGGGATTTTAATTCAGCACCCTAACTTGGCTAAAAGTGTGCCCTATTTACCCGATTTAGCTCAAATGAATATTGCGGGTATTGGCTTATTATTGCGACTACAACATCAAGCATTACAAAAAGATGGCATTACCACCGCACAAATTCTTGAATCATTTCGGGACACCGATGACTACGAGCCATTAACTAAGTTAGCGACATGGCAACATCAAATAAATGAAGAGCGTTTAGAGACTGTTTTCCAAAATACTTTCAAATTTATTGAAGATCAGTGTTTAAATTATCGACTAGAGACCCTATTAATAAAAGACAAGACACAGGGCCTAAATAGCGACGAACGACTAGAATGTCATTTACTAATGACAGCGTTAAAAGCAACGAACAGCTAGTCAGATTTGATTTAGGCTGTTATACTGTGCTATTCACTGCGTCACATTATTCTGGTTAGCCTTTGAGCAAACTCCATGATGGCGCCTGTTGTATCAACTTATCAGAGTGGAAGAAACAATCTCTATGGATCCAACTCCTCAGTCACAATTAAAACTTCTGATTCAAAAAGGTAAAGAGCAAGGTTATTTAACTTTTGCAGAAGTTAATGATCACCTTCCACAAGATATTATCGACTCAGATCAAGTAGAAGATATCATTAGCATGATTAATGACATGGGTATCAAGGTTAGCGAAAACGCGCCTGATGCCGATGAATTAATGATGCAAGAAACCACGACAGACGAAGACGCAGCGGAAGCTGCCGCTGCAGCCCTTGCTACTGTAGAAAAAGAAATTGGCCGTACAACTGACCCTGTTCGCATGTATATGCGTGAAATGGGTACTGTTGAACTTCTTACCCGTGAAGGCGAAATTGTTATCGCTAAGCGTATTGAAGAAGGCATTAACCAAGTTCAAATTTCGGTTGCTGAATACCCAGAAGCGATCACTTACCTACTTGAACAGTGGGATAAGTTTGAAGCAGAAGAGATGCGTCTTAGCGATATTATCTCTGGCTTTTTCGATCCTGATGCAGAAGAAGCACCACCTATTGCTGCCACCAACATTGGTTCTGAATTAAGTGAAAAACAACTTGATGACAGCGACGATGATGACGATGACAGCGATGATGAAGACGAAGAAGAAGTAGATACAGGTCCAGATCCTGAAGAAGCGCGCATCCATTTCGAAAATTTACGTGATTTATACACCAAAGCACGTGAAACATTCGATAAGAAAGGTCGCTCTCATCCAGAGTCTCAAGCCGCTATTTTAGAAATCGGTGAGCTGTTCAGAACCTTTAAACTCGTACCTAAACAGTTTGATCGCATGGTTAATAACATGCGTGAAATGATGGACAGAGTTCGCGTTCAAGAACGTCTTATCATGAAGCATGCAGTTCAAGTTTCAAAGCTGCCAAAGAAAACCTTTGTTAAGCATTTTGCAAACAACGAAACTGACACAGCATGGCTTGATATTGAAATTGCAGCAAACGAAAAGCATTCAGCTAAACTTGAAGAAGTGAAGCCTGAAATACTTCGTTGTATTAGCAAACTTACTTCAATGGAAGAAAGCACTGGCTTAAGCATTGAACGTATTAAAGATATAAACCGTCGCATGAGTATTGGTGAAGCGAAAGCGCGCCGTGCTAAAAAAGAGATGGTAGAAGCAAACTTACGTCTTGTAATTTCAATCGCTAAAAAATACACCAACCGTGGTTTACAGTTCTTAGATTTAATCCAAGAAGGTAACATTGGTCTGATGAAAGCGGTTGATAAGTTTGAATACCGTCGTGGTTATAAGTTTTCAACTTATGCTACGTGGTGGATCCGTCAAGCAATTACGCGCTCTATTGCTGACCAAGCAAGAACCATCCGTATTCCAGTACATATGATTGAAACGATCAATAAATTGAACCGTATTTCACGTCAAATGTTACAAGAAATGGGTCGTGAGCCAAATCCAGAAGAATTAGCTGAACGCATGATGATGCCTGAGGATAAAATCCGTAAGGTACTTAAGATTGCAAAAGAGCCAATTTCAATGGAAACACCTATTGGTGATGATGAAGATTCGCACTTAGGCGACTTCATCGAAGATACCACTATTGATTCGCCAATCGATTCGGCAACAATGGAGTCTCTTCGTGGCGCAACTAACGACGTGCTCGCTGGCTTAACAGCCCGTGAAGCGAAAGTACTACGTATGCGTTTTGGTATTGATATGAATACCGACCACACGTTAGAAGAAGTAGGTAAACAGTTTGACGTAACACGTGAACGTATTCGTCAAATTGAGGCGAAGGCACTGCGTAAATTACGTCACCCTTCTCGCTCTGATTTACTGAAAAGCTTTTTAGACGCTAAATAATCTAGCGTTACATTATAAGTTAATTTAAAAGGCCGCTGTAGCGGCCTTTTTTCTATTTCAAGGAAATAAACATGGCTTGGATCCAAATCCGTATCAATGCCAATGCTGCAACCGCTGATGCAGTAAGTGACCTATTAATGGAAGCAGGCAGTGCTTCTGTTACTTTTATTGATGCTAAAGACACGCCTATCTATGAGCCTAAAATTGGCACTGTTGTATTTTGGGCTGACACCACAGTAATTGGCTTGTTCGAAGCTAATCACGATATGAACGCAGTGGTTGCGTTATTAAAACGCCATGATGAGCTAAAAGACAATTTAGTTTACAAAATTGAGCAACTCGAAGATAAAGACTGGGAACGTGAGTGGATGGATAATTTTCACCCTATTCAATTTGGCGAAAAACTCTGGATTTGTCCTAGCTGGCGCGATATTCCAGACTCAGACGCAGTCAATGTACTACTTGATCCAGGTCTTGCTTTTGGTACTGGCACACACGCCACCACGGCACTGTGTTTAAAATGGTTAGAAAGCCAAGACTTAACTGGTAAAACCGTGGTCGATTTTGGCTGTGGCTCAGGCATATTGGGTATTGCAGCAATAAAATTGGGTGCTGAGCGCATGATTGGGATAGACATTGACCCACAAGCGCTGGAAGCAAGCCTAGATAATGCTAATCGCAATGGTGTTGCTGACAAGCTTGAAGTGTACCTGCCAGAAAACCAACCTGAGTTTACTGCTGACATTGTAGTAGCTAATATTTTAGCGCAACCACTGCGTGAGCTTCATAGTGTTATTTTAGGATTATTAAAGCCAGGCGGTAAAATTGCGATGTCGGGAATTTTAGAAGAACAAGCACAATCGGTTGTTGACATATACGCGCCCTTTATTGAGCTCGATGAAATTGCCATTGAAGGCGATTGGACCCGAGTAAGTGGCATTAAAAAAGCGTAATAGTGCGTTATTAAAAAATTTAGAGTATTAACTCAAAAGTCGTATCTAAAGCCTGTATTTAACAGGCTTTACTATTTTTTTACATAATAAAAAATAAAGATTTTTTATTATAAAAGTAACAGCCGTTCAAAATTCACACAAATAAACCGCTTCGTCATACGGTTATCAAATGTCAATACGAAAAGAGCAAAAAAAAGTCACTTTTGTTCAATTTATAGCCTTTGATTTTTGCGTAAAAAGCCGTAAACTTAGCGCCCCTTGAAAAGAGGCCTATTGAATATCGTGCGTATCGGTTCATACCAACTTGAGAATAATGTCATTGTCGCGCCTATGGCGGGCATAACGGACAGACCATTTAGACAGCTATGTCGTCGTTTAGGCGCTGGCCTTGCTGTGTCTGAAATGCTGTCGTCTAATCCGAAGGTTTGGAAAACCGAAAAGTCGATGAACCGAATGGATCATTCTGGTGAGTCGGGTATACGTGCGGTGCAAATTGCAGGAGCAGACCCTGAGCTTATGGCACAGGCCGCACAATTCAATGTTGCAAACGGTGCACAGATCATAGATATCAATATGGGGTGCCCAGCAAAAAAAGTGAACAAGAAACTTGCAGGCTCAGCCTTATTACAGTTTCCAGAACTCGTGGAAGAGATTATTGATGCCGTAGTAAACGCGGTTGATATACCTGTGACACTTAAAATCCGTACCGGATGGGATCAGGACAACCGTAATGGTGTAGAGATTGCAAGAATAGCTGAACGTTATGGCATTGCATCACTGGCTGTACATGGGCGCACGCGCGCATGTATGTATAAAGGTGATGCTGAGTACGCCACAATTAGGGATATAAAGCGTTCAGTGTCGATACCTGTCGTTGCTAATGGTGATATTACATCACCTGAAAAAGCAAAGCAGGTTTTGGACTATACGGGTGCAGATGCCATTATGATTGGTCGAGCCGCCCAAGGTCGCCCTTGGATATTTAGGGAGATAGACCACTATTTGCGAACTGGTGAACATATGCAGCCACCTGCTATTGCAGAGGTGCGCAGTATTTTAATGGAGCATTTAACCAACCTCCATGTGTTTTACGGTGAGCCAATGGGAGCACGAATCGCTCGCAAACATGTATCTTGGTATTTGCAAACCCATGACAGTGACGGTCAGTTTAGGCGAGTATTTAATGCGCTCGACAATTCAGAGGCACAGGTCGTCGCATTAGAGCAATACTTTAAAACACTAGCAGCTAACTAAGAAAGAAAGAGACTTTATAATGTTCGAACAAAACGTGACTTCTCCATTTATCACTAACCCTCATGTTCAGTCACACGAGAAACCGCAGCCATTGCGTGATGCAGTGAAAAAAGCTGTTCACCACTACTTAAAGCAGCTTAACGGTCAAGATGTGCAAGACGTTTACGACCTTGTTCTTTCTGAGCTAGAAGCGCCATTGCTTGAAGAAGTAATGACTTACACACGTGGCAATCAAACTCGTGCGGCAATTTTACTAGGTATCAACCGTGGTACTTTACGTAAAAAGCTTAAAAAATACGGTATGAACTAATACCAGCTATATTGAAACCGTAATCATTCTAACGAGCTAAATAAGCCCCTAACTGCGTTAAAAATTTTTTATGTAGAATAACTACACAGCAAAATTTTTGCCTTGTTATTAACTTATTTCTTTGTCGTTATAATTGCTTACTAATCCAATACAGCTGGTATAAAGTATTTTGAGTAAAAAGCACCTTAGGGTGCTTTTTTTATTTGTAAAATTTATTAACGAAATTGCAAAATGCTCACGCTTTATGGGTCGTTATAAGTCGTTTTTTGAGTCGTAATCAGTTAAAATACGCGCTTCTAAGCTAGCTCATTAACTGAGGAAATCAAACTACAATGGATACACATCGTCCTATACGTCGCGCACTTTTGAGTGTGTCAGACAAAACCGGTATTGTTGAATTTGCCCGTGCACTAGAAGCACAAGGTGTTGAAATACTTTCAACTGGCGGCACGTGTAAACTACTTGCTGACAATGCAATTAAAGTAACTGAAGTATCAGATCACACCGGTCACCCTGAGATCATGGATGGTCGCGTAAAAACCCTACATCCAAAAATTCATGGCGGCATTCTTGCTCGTCGTGGCCAAGATGAAGACGTAATGGCAGATAACAATATCTCTGCTATCGACATCGTTGTAGTTAACTTATACCCCTTTGCGAATACTGTCGCTCAAGAAAACTGCAGCCTTGAAGATGCTATTGAAAACATCGATATTGGTGGCCCAACGATGGTACGTGCGGCAGCTAAAAATCACAAAGATGTGACGATCGTTGTTAACGCAAGCGACTACGACCGTGTTATTAGCGAAATGCAAAATAACAACGGCTCAACAACCTACAAAACACGCTTTGACTTAGCTATTGCAGCGTATGAGCATACAGCGCAGTACGATGGCATGATTGCTAACTACTTCGGTAAAATGGTTCCTGATTACACAGAAGAAGCCGCTATCGATACTAAGTTCCCGCGTACTATTAATATGCAATTCACTAAAAAGCAAGATATGCGCTACGGTGAAAATTCGCATCAAGATGCCGCGTTTTATGTTGAGAACGACATCACTGAAGCGTCAGTGGCAACAGCCACTCAACTGCAAGGTAAAGCATTATCGTTTAACAATATTGCCGACACCGATGCTGCACTTGAGTGTGTAAAAGAATTTGATGTACCTGCGTGTGTTATTGTAAAACACGCTAACCCATGTGGTGTTTCAATTGGTGATAATATCTTAGAAGCGTACGAGCGCGCCTTTAAAACAGACCCAACGTCAGCATTTGGCGGCATTATTGCTTTTAACCAAGAACTTGATGCTAAGACTGCACAAGCGATTGTTGAACGTCAATTTGTTGAAGTTATTATTGCACCAAGCGTAAGTGCAGAAGCCGCTCAAATAGTATCAGCTAAACAAAACGTGCGTTTATTAGAGTGTGGTGAATTCTCAGCTAAAGGCACAGGTCACGACATTAAGCGTGTAAATGGCGGTGTACTTATTCAAGACCGTGATTTAGGCATGGTAACGCAAGGCGACTTAACGGTTGTGTCTAAGCGCCAACCTTCTGAGCAAGAGCTTAAAGATTTATTATTCTGCTGGAAAGTGGCTAAATTTGTTAAATCAAACGCCATTGTTTATGCCCGCGACGGTATGACTATAGGTGTAGGTGCGGGCCAAATGAGCCGCGTTTACTCAGCTAAAATTGCCGGTATTAAAGCCGCTGATGAAAGCCTTGAAGTAAAAGGCTCAGTGATGGCATCAGATGCATTCTTCCCATTCCGCGATGGTATTGATGCAGCTGCAGAGGCTGGCATTACTGCTGTTATCCAACCAGGTGGTTCAATGCGCGATGAAGAAGTGATTGCGGCCGCTGACGAAGCTGGAATGGCAATGGTGTTTACCGGTATGCGCCACTTCCGTCATTAATCGCATAAAGAGCTAACGGGTTCAGTTAGCTCTTTTTGTTTGCACCAAATTCACGTATTCTGCTTATTCTATAACCATGACTAACAATTATAATGTGAAGGATTAGACGATGAAATTTGCACTAAAATCTCTACTGGTTGCCACACTGTCATTAAGCTCAACAATGGCGTTGGCACATAACCATGGCCACGACTCAGCATTAACAAAAGCAGTTAAAGCAAGCGAGCGTAGCAGTGAGCGCGATCAATACCGCAACCCTGTAGAAACACTCGAATTTTTTGGCTTTAAACCATCTATGACCGTGGTAGAAATTGCCCCAGGTGGTGGTTGGTACAGTGAAATTTTAGCGCCAGCGCTGAAAGAGCAAGGCACCTATTATGCTGCGCACTTCCCTGCTGATTCATCGGTTGGTTATTACCAACGTTCTCTTGCTGGCTTTAAGGCTAAAATCGCTGAAGATGCCCGCTTTAGTCACGTTAAACTCACTGAGTTTGCCCCATCTACACATTTAGATATTGCTCCTGCGGCTAGCGCCGATATGGTACTGACTTTTCGTAATGTCCATAACTGGTACATGAGCAAAGATAAAGAAGCTGCAAGCAATGCGTTTAAGTCTTTTTACAAAGCACTTAAACCAGGCGGCACTTTAGGTGTGGTTGAACACCGCCTACCAGAAGAGCAAGATGATGAGATGCAAAAATCATCAGGTTATATGAAGCAAAGTGTGGTTATTGCACTTGCTGAACAAGCTGGTTTTGAACTTGAAGCAAAAAGCGATATTAATGCAAACCCTCTTGATACAGCCGATCACCCTAAAGGGGTATGGACCCTTCCACCGAGCCTTAGACTTGGCGAGCAAGATGCCGCTAAATATAAAGCCATAGGTGAAAGCGACCGTATGACGCTGAAATTTAAAAAACCGCTTTAAATAGGATATTCGCCATGAATGTATTAGTCATTGGCAGCGGCGGCCGCGAACACGCACTTGCGTTTAAGGCCGCTCAAAATACAAAAGTTAACACTGTTTATGTTGCTCCAGGTAATGCGGGCACAGCTCTTGAGCCAAAACTTGAGAACGTAGCAATTAACGTTGAAGACCTTGATGGACTGCTAAGCTTTGCACAACAAAATAATGTTGAGCTAACCATTGTTGGCCCTGAAGTGCCACTAGTATTAGGGGTTGTTGATAAGTTCCGTGAACACGGCTTAGCTATTTTTGGCCCAACCGCGGGAGCGGCACAGCTTGAAGGGTCTAAATCGTTCACTAAAGACTTTTTAGCACGTCATGCTATTCCAACCGCTGATTACCAAACGTTTGAACAAATCGACCCTGCGCTTGCTTATTTAAAAGAAAAAGGCGCACCGATTGTTATTAAAGCCGATGGTTTAGCGGCTGGTAAAGGCGTTATTGTTGCTATGGACGAACGCGATGCTGAAGAGGCTATTCGCGATATGCTTGCGGGTAATGCCTTTGGTGACGCCGGTAGCCGTGTAGTCATTGAAGAGTTTTTAGAAGGTGAAGAAGCGTCGTTTATTGTCATGGTTGATGGTAAAAACGTACTGCCGTTTGCAACCAGCCAAGACCATAAACGCGCTTACAATGGCGATCAAGGTCCTAACACCGGTGGTATGGGGGCATACTCACCAGCGCCTGTAGTAACCGATGAAATTCATCAGCGCATTATGAACGAAGTGATCTACCCAACGGTAGAAGGTATGGCTAGCGAAGGCCATCCGTACACTGGCTTTTTATATGCAGGCTTGATGATAGATGAGACAGGTACACCAAAGGTTATTGAATATAACTGTCGTTTTGGCGACCCTGAAACACAACCTATGATGCTACGCTTACAATCAGACTTAGTTGAATTGATTGAAGCTGCTAACCGTGTAGAGCTTGATAAAACCACCATTGAGTTTGATTCACGCGCTGCAGTAGGTGTTGTTTTAGCCGCTAAAGGCTACCCAGATAGCTACCCGAAAGGCGATGCTATTAGTGGCTTGAAAGTAACTTACCCTGAAGGCGAAAAAGTCTTCCATGCAGGTACTAAGCAAGACGGCGATAACGTAGTGACTGCCGGTGGTCGTGTACTGTGTGCTACTGCACTGGGTAATACAGTTACACAAGCGCAGCAGCGTGCCTATAAACTGGTTGATGAAATCAACTGGGATGGCATGGAATACCGTACTGACATTGCTTATCGCGCAATTGCTCGTGAACAATCATAACGATTGATAACTAACGAGTAAATTTTATAAAAGCGCAGATTATCTGCGCTTTTTACTGCTACACTATAAAAAAGTAATCTGGACATAGATTAATATTGGAATTTAAAACCTTGCGCTACCATGCGGTAGCAGTTGTAATACTTATTTTTATCTTTTTTATTATCAGCACATTGGCAACAAACTTTGTGATGCCATCACGCTATACCATAGATAAAATAACCCCTGTTTACCTCGATCATGCGTATTACATAGACAAAAGCAAAACACAAAGTTTTGAAGAAGTAATGACCAAGCAGGCGCTATTTACACAGCAAGAATTTAACGATATACCTTGGAGCTTTGAACAGCAAAATTATTGGTTACGCCTCGATTTAGAAAACAAAAGCAGCCAACAAGAAGATGTGGTTGCCCACTTTGATAACCCGATGGTAGATCATCTCACCATATATCGGCTCAATAGTAACAACCAACTACTCGACACTTATAAGCTTGGCGATAAAGAGCCACGTCTTACTTTATTTAAGTACAGCGTGCCCCACATTCGCTTTAACCTCGATGGCCAATCTACACAACGACTAATTATAAAAATAGATACTGTGGGGATCAGTAAAACTCCAATTCACTTATATCGCCATAATGTATTTGTTGACTTAGTTCGCTCACAAACAGGCATTTGGGGAATTTTCGCGGGTGTCTTATTAATGGCCTCACTATATAACCTATTACTCTATTTTGGCATTAAAGACCGCGTGTACTTAGTTTATATTGGCTACATTATTAGTGCTATAGCATTAATGGGCACCGTTCTGGGGTTTGGTTTTTATTTATGGCCGCTAGAATGGCAGTTGTTTATTCACGAAAAAATAATTGTCGTTAATTACACTATTGCGTTTTTCACTCTCGCTTTTTGCACCATGTTTTTGCGATATCATAAAGATCGTTGCTGGCGTTATAAATTAAGTGTTGGTTTACTCTGGCTAATGCTAGTGCTCGGTACATTAAGCTTTTTTATTCCCGAAAATATAGCTGCCCCCATATTTTTTGTAATTTTGGGATTACTTTATATCGTCTGCTTTATTTTAATTTATAACAAATTAAAAAGTGGCTTTAGATGGGCTAAGTTTTACGTATTTTCATGGGTGCCATTGATTATTGGTGCAGCCATTCAGCCTTTAGAGCTTACAGGCGTTATCACTTATAGCTTTTCAATACGTCATGCTTTTTTAATGGCCATTTTGTGTGAAATTGTCCTCATGGCCATGGCACTTGCCGATCGGGTTCGTTATCAGCGTGAGCGCGCTTTATATCATGCCACGCATACCCAGCAAACAAAACTGCTCAATAGCGCAAAGTTAAAGTATGCCTTTATGGCACTCAAAGCCCAGCAACGTTCCACCACTTTATGTTTGGTTAAAATACGTCATTTTAACTCGCTAAATACCATTATTACGCCCTCCCAAGGATATGAATTAATTAAGCATGTTGCGCACGAATTAGAATGCCAATTGAGCTTTGAGAGAGAATTTTTTAACTTAAGTAGTGGCATTAATCAACCCGCTAAAATTGCTGATTTAGGTAGCGGTGTTTTTGCCTGTATCTCGACTAAAAACCAAAGCCCGCACACGCTCGAAGAGTTATTAAAAAGGGTAGTAAATAAGTTACCAAAAACTTATCAAATCAAAGGGCTAGACTTACAACTCAATTACAGCGTGGGGATTAGTGCCTTTGGTAAACGTGATGACTTTGAATTTTGGTTGAAACGAGGCTACTTGGCATTACATAACGCTAAACATAGTCTAAGTAAGGTAAGCTCATCATCTGCGAACAGCAGTTTAGCTATGGACGTTGCGCTTGCTGCTAAGCTTCAACAAGCGATAAGAACGGATCAGCTCGCTCTGTTTTATCAACCACAAATTAGTTTAAAAGATAACAGTGTCAATGGTGCCGAAGCTCTACTACGCTGGCCTAATACTGAGTTTAAAAACATTTCCATAGAAAAACTAATTCTACTTGCCGAACACACCGGTATTATTAATGAATTAACACTTTGGGTGATAGAGCAAGCCTGCAAAGACATTGCAAAACTGGCAAATGAGGGCATAACTGAACATAGTATTAGCGTTAATTTAAGTGCAAAAAACCTAGCCATTGCCAATTTAACCGAAAAAGTAGAAAACCTTTTAATAAAGTATCAGGTTGCCCCTCATTTATTGAAGTTTGAGCTGACTGAATCAGCGTTTGTCGAAAATCAAGATGCGTTAGTCACTTTAGTTGGTGAACTTGCCACACTGGGCGTTAAGGTGGTGTTAGACGATTTTGGTACTGGTTATTCATCGCTTAGCTACTTAGTTAACTATCACTTTAGTGAACTTAAAGTAGATAAGTCGTTTGTGTTTGATTTAACCGATAACCGGGCTCATCAGGTCATTGTGCAAACAGCCATAGATATGGCACATAACTTGGGCCTTACTATCACGATTGAGGGCGTAGAAACTCAAGAAGTTCACCAGCTGCTCAACACCATGAAAGCTGACCGTACCCAAGGCTATTTGTACGCAAAAGCACTCTCTTATGATAATTATTTAGACTTCTTGAACAGCCAATACCGCCTAAAAATGTTAAGCTCCCCTTTTTAACATCTTTGGGGCCAAGTAAAGATGCAAGGTACACTGCGTAAATTAAAGTCGAGCTTAACAGAACCCGTTCAATATCATTTACCTGTAGGTGATGAACTGGTTGATTTAAATGCTTTAATAGGTAAACAATTGACTCTCACTTTTAGTGGCACAATTTTGTGTTCTAACTGTGGTAAAAAAACAAAAAAAAGCTATTCTCAAGGGCATTGCTTTGTATGTATGCGCAAGCTTGCAAGTTGCGACATGTGTATCATGAAACCTGAAACCTGCCATTACGATCAAGGCACCTGCCGCGAGCCACAGTGGGGTGAAGAAAACTGCATGATCCCGCATTATGTGTATCTAGCTAATACATCAGGGTTAAAAGTAGGCATTACTCGCCACACCCAAATACCTACCCGTTGGATTGACCAAGGGGCAACCCAAGCATTACCTATTTTTAAAGTACAAACTCGTTTACAGTCGGGCTTAGTGGAAGTGGCGCTCGCGCAGTTTATTGCTGATAAAACCAATTGGCGCAATATGCTCAAAGGACAAAACGACGTTCTTGATTTAAAAGCAGCGGCTGCTGAGCTTATTCCACAAATTAGCGAAAAACTAACCGAGCTGAGTGAATTATTTGGCGCAACCGCTATTGAACAGCTTGACCAAGACGTTGTGAATCTTGATTTTCCTGTAAGCGAATACCCAAGTAAAATTAGCTCATTTAACTTTGATAAAAACCCCGTTGTTAGCGGTATTTTACAAGGCATTAAAGGCCAATATTTAATTTTTGATAGCGGCGTTATTAATATTCGTAAGTTCACCTCTTATGAAGTGAGTGTAGGTACAGAGTAACCGTTAGTAGCTTGGTTATAAAATGCTATCCATTGCTGCTGCGTTAATGGATGGCAATAATAATAGCCCTGAATAACATTGCAGCCTATTTCGACTAAGTGTGCCTCTTGCGAGGCATGCTCAACGCCCTCAGCAACCACATCCAATCCTAAACTTGTCGCCATGGCTATAATGGCCGCCACAATTTGGCTATTGCCATACTCATCAGGAATCTTAGCAATAAAGCTCGCATCAATTTTTAATGTGTTAAACGGTAATTTGGTTAAATAACTGAGTGCAGAATACCCCGTACCAAAATCATCCAGCGCAATATGCACGCCCAGCGCTTTGAGCTGTTGTATTTGCTCTTTTGCCTGTGAAAACGAGCTAATAAAGCTACTTTCGGTCAGCTCAATTTCAAGTAAGCTGCCAGGTAATTGGTAACGAGTAAGCATCGCTTTAATATTATCAGCCAACTTACCTTGGCTTAAATGACACGCAGAGACATTAATCGCTAAACGTCCGGCATCAATCCCCTGCGCTTGCCAAAGGGTTAACTCTTTACCTGCTTGGTTTATAACCCATAAATCTAAACGCACCACTAAACCTAGCTCTTCAGCAAGCGGAATAAACTGCGCTGGTGAAATAGTGCCTAAATCAGGGTCATGCCAACGCAGTAGTGCTTCAGCTCCCATAATCAACCCTGTTTTTAAACATTGCTTAGGCTGAAAATAAAGCTCAAACTCATTATTTTCTAGCGCATGTTGAAAGCGACTCATCATCGCTAAACGCTCTAAAGATCGGGCATTCATTGAGGGTTGAAACAACTGAAACGAATTGCGACCGACATCTTTTGAGCGGTACATGGCAATATCAGCATGCTTTAATAATGTTTCACTGTCTAAGCCATCATCAGGGTAAACAGCCGCCCCTATAGACGCGGTAACACCAACCTCAAATCCTTCAAGCTTAAACGGTGTATTTAAGTGATTTAAAATACTCTCAGCAAGGGTGATAGCACCTTCTACATTGTTTATTTCGCACAATACAATAAACTCATCGCCCCCTAATCGCGCCAGCGTATCTCCCTCATTGAGGGTGTTAATAATGCGCTCAGAGACTAATTTTAATAAGGTATCACCGGCATTATGGCCTAAGCTGTCATTCACCTCTTTAAAACGGTCAAGGTCAATAAACATTACCGCTAGCATCTGTTTATCTCTGTGCGCTGAGGCGAGTGCCATAGAGAGTCTATCGTTAAATAAACGCCGGTTAGGTAAGCCAGTTAGCTCATCAAAATACGCTAACTGCACCACTTTTTCTTCTGCGCTTTTTCGCTCAGTTATGTCACTAAAAATAGCGGCGTAAATCACCTCACTATGACTTGGCTCTTTTATTTCTATAATACTGAGCCACTCAATATAAATATCACCACACTTTTTACGATTATGAATTTCCCCCTGCCATACCCCTGTTTTGGCAAGCGAATCCCACATTTTTATATAAAAGTTTTTATCATGACGCCCTGAACTCAACATATTGGGTCGCTTACCTATCACCTCATATTCTTTGTAACCGGTTAGATGAGTAAATGCAGGGTTTACTTGCATAATCACTCCATTCGAGTCGGTGATCATGATGCCATCTAGGGAGGAGTCGATAATTTTATTGGCTAAAAATAAGTTACGCTGCGAATGCTGCAATGCAATATCACGCTGCTGAAGTACTTTTTCAAGCTCACAACAATAAGCCGTTTCAATTTCATTAATTAAGTTTTCAAGCGATAATACACCGTTAATTTGATTATTTTCGCTAACCACCAAATGTCGAATGTTACTTTCAGACATCAACCTGTAAGCATCAAAAAGGCTGTCTTGGGGGCTTATCTGATAAAGGGGGCGACTGGCTAAATCCCAACAAACAAGATGATTGTGCTGCTCGGTGATGAGCTTTAGTAAATCGCGCTGGGTAATAATGCCATGGGCATTTTCATCCTCATTAAACACCAAAATCACTTTCTCTGCATATTCACGCATCATGCTCACCGCGTCATTGATTGCCAATGAACTCGGTACTATCCGTATGTTTTTATTATATTGATCATTAATAGGTCTAAATTGTAAGTAATGCTCTAGCCCTTGATTGTTTACAATATCTGTAATGCTGATCACGCCGCTGGGAACGTCATTTGTATCAGTGACTAACAAATGCCTTACACCCTGCTTATTAAACACCATGGCCGTCTCGGTTAATAATTGTTGGCTGGGCACACTTAGTACAGGGCTCGACATAACGCTTTCAATCGCTAACTGCCTAAGTGAGCGATTAGAAAAGTTAAGTGTTAAACAATCGGTTTCAGTCCATACGCCTATTATTTGTTGCTGTTGTTTTACAAAAATAGCGCTAACATTGTGCGCTCGCATTAGTTTCACCGCTTCAATTAAAGGGGTATCCTTAGCGCAGGCGATCACCTTATTGGTAAAAACATCGCATACTTTTTGATAGCGGCTAGTGTGAGGCATTGCTTCTACTTCCAAAATTAAACCAATTAATGATTATAAATTATTCAGTAAAAAAACAATTTGATTTAGGACAATAGATGAGCATCAGTTACCCACAAATTATTATTTATAATAATGAAATTGAGCTAATAGAGCACGCCAATGATTTACACGACTTTATTTACACTATGGAAGCAAGTGAACAGCAAAAAGTCATTATTTTAGATAAGGTTAGTGGCTATCAAAGCTTAAGCGGCCATTCGCTCACGGCGCTCAGTGCAAGCCAATTAGCAGAGCTAGTAAAAGAATATTTAGCAAAAGAAGGGCAATGCTGCTTAAGTAAAATAGAACAGCTCACACCAAGCCAAGCGTTTGCGTTACTCGCCGAAATCAACTAACGCTTTAACGTGTGCAATCGCGCTGCGCCCGAGGGCCGACAGTGAGTACCCTCCCTCTAAATAAGAAATAATACCTAAACAATGATGCTGTTGGCTAAATTGCGCTAACTGCTCAGTAAGCCATATATAATCACTTTCAACAAACTTAAGACTGGCCATGTCATCTTCTAAATGTGCGTCAAATCCCGCGCTTATAAAAAGTAGCTCAGGCTTAAATTCTGTTAATTTTGGTAGCCATTGTTGCTCATAAAGTGCTTTTAAATCAGCACCATCACTAGCTATCGGTAAAGGTGAATTTACCAGTGTGGCATTATTTTTAATGGCGGTATTAGGATAAAATGGATATTGAAATAACGAGCACAGCAACACATTTTCATCATCCATAAAAATATCTTGAGTACCATTGCCATGGTGTACGTCAAAATCAACAATGGCAATGCGTTTTACCCCTTTGCTTTGTGCATATTTAACTGCAATCGCAAGGTTATTAAACACACAAAAACCAGAAGAGCTATCTCGATTAGCGTGATGCCCTGGCGGGCGTACTGAACAAAACGCAGCGTCTAACTTACCTTCTAAAATCTCATCAACAGCGAGTAAGCCTGCTCCGACTGCACGCTCAATGGCCTTTAAAGAGTCGGGGCATAACCACGTATCTCCATCTAGATCGCTGAGCCCCTCAGTGGGGATCATGTCTTCTACATGCTTAATATGCTGCTCACTGTGCGCCAATAAATAATGTTCGCGCAGTGCTTTAGGGGCTTGTTTTTGCTCTATAGCCACATCCAGTCCACTAGCAAGTAAACGGTCATTAATCGCATCTAAACGCTCAGGGCATTCTGGATGATCTTCAATCATTTTATGTTTACGACAGTGAGGATGAGAAATAATCGCAGTGCGCATAGCTAACTCCAAAAATAAGTTGCTCATCAAGTATAACAAAGCCACCTTGTGGTGGCTTTGCGACTTTGGTTGATACTAAACGACTCTTTAACCAAAGTTATGGTTATTTAGCTTTTAAGTCGAGGTTTCTAAAATCAAAGCTAAAGTCGGTTACCTGCGTTGAAACTGCATTCATTTTCGCCGATTCCACGCGGTTATCGGCGCTCATAGAAAAGCGAATAAAGGCATCTGCCTCTAATAACTTTTCATCCCACTTCACAATAAAAGTATTACCTGTGTAATGCTTTAGCTCACCTTTAAGGCGTTTTGTATGGGTAAAATCAATGCGTAATTTACCATCTAGTTCTTCAACTATTACATCGCCATACCAATCATCATGTAATGTACCGGTGTAGTTTATATTAGGCAATTGCGGTTGAATATCTGTTGGCGCTTTTGGTACGGCATTAGCATAGGCTTTTTCTTTACCTGCAAAATGCTTTTTAGCTAACTCTTCAACCCAATCTTTATCTTCAAGCTCGAGTACATCTTCAAGTACTTCATGAGTCACTGCCGATAATGCAGAAAATGCTTGTTGGTTGCTTAATATCACAATCCCCACGTTTTTTTCTGGTAGTAAAGTCACCTGCGATACCATACCTAAAATGCCGCCACCATGTGCCAGCTTTTTAACGCCGTGGTAATCTTCTATACTCCAACCTAATCCGTAACCTCTAAATTGTTGATGATACGCTTCATAGGCACTTTTAGATGCCAGTGACGTAATATGTGGATGCCACATTTGTGCTTGCTGCTTTTCACTAAATAGCTGCTCGCCATTAGGCATTTTGCCACCCGCAAGTTGAGTACGGAGCCATTGGCTCATATCATTTACGCTTGATGCAACGGCGCCTGCCCCTCGAAAGTCTTCAAGGTAATTAACAAAAAAAGGATGCAATTTGCCATCCATTGGGATGTGTCCAATCGCCCAGTTTTTGTTATTTTTTGCGATACGCGAAAAGCCAGCGCGCGAGTTAGTCATATTTAGCGGCTGTAAAATATTTTTTTCAATGTAGTCGTTCCAGCTCATCCCCGATACACGCGCAACAACTTCACCAGCGGTAACAAACATTAGGTTGTTGTAAGCATATTGGCTACGAAAACTGCTCGCAGGTTTTAAATATTTCAGCCCAGATAAAATATCGGCTACCGATTTATCTGTACTTGGCCAAATCATTAAATCGCCTTGACCAAGCCCTAAACCGCTACGATGACTAAGTAAATCGCGTATGCGCATTTCACTAGTAACGTAAGGGTCGTACAATCTAAACTCAGGAAGATGGTCAATTACGCGGTCATCCCAGCTTAACTTGCCTTCATCCACCAGCTTAGCCAATGCTGCACTGGTAAATGCCTTGGTATTTGAAGCAATGCCAAATAAAGTGTCTTTATTCACCTTGCTATTCGTATCAAGGTTGGCAACACCAAAGCCTTTAGCGAATACAACTTTGTCATTTTCAACAATGGCAACGGCCATTCCGGGTACATCAAAACGTGTCATTGAGGCGTTGATCACCTCTGAAATTTTATCGGTATCAACCGCTGCAGAGCTCGTAAACGCCCAGCCAGCCAATAATGCGGCTGTGGCTAATTTTTTTAGTTTCATAGTGTTACCTTAGGTTATTATTTTTGTTTAGTCTTGATGAACCGCAAATTCTATTTCGGCGCGCGCTTTATTAGTATCTTGCTTACTCGGGTAAGCTAAAATGCGTTGACTGTAGTGTTCGGGTACGCCCGCCTCAAGTGCGCCGCGGTATACATGCTGCACGTACCAATCATAAGGTAGCAGTGTGTCGTCATGTGTGTTTGCTATGTAGCAGTGTACATTAATGTCATCGTCATCTAGAAGGCTCACGGTTAAATCAACACAGTCGTAATTAGGGCCTTCAATTTTATCTAAGATCTCTTTTTCGGCTTCATTAAGCTGATACACCACCCCATATACCACAGCATCGGGTTCATTGGTGGGCACAATAGTGCATTTACCTGAACCATCTGAAAAGGCCATATTAAAGGTTAACTTATAGCCCTTTAAAAGTGCCGTACCCACACGTTTTGCATTAGGTAAACGTGCCAATAAACGATTAGATGACATATTAGAGCCAAACGAAAAATTATATAACGCCATACTATTCCTTAGGGTCTATTGACCTTTCAAGGTTAAATCTACAAAGGTCAACAGACCCTAGTTAAATAACAACTCGCACAGCCAGTGCGATTAAAATAATGCCAATGCCGCGGTCGAACCAATAACCACTTTGCTGAAAAAAATCACGTACACGCGCTTTTGATAACAATAGCGATAAAATAGAAAACCAAGCCCAGGTAGCAAGCGCCATATAAACGCCGTATCCCATTTGTATTATTACCGGCGTAGCTGGGCTAATCACTAAGGTAAACAACGACATAAAAAATAACGTAGCCTTAGGGTTAAGTGCATTGGTAAAAAAGCCACGTCGAAACGCGCGCCATGGTGACTCAGCTGCAAGGCTGGGTTTTGCAGCCGGTTCTGATGAGGTATTTGTAGGTTTAGCAGCGCGCAGTGCCTGCACGCCTAAATACGCTAAATACGCGCCCGCTATATATTTAAGCGCCATAAACAACGCAGGTGATTGAGTTAACACCAGCGCAACGCCCAATACACAATAGGCTATGTGTAATAAAATAGCCGCGCCAACACCGGCACTTGTCCATAAGGCATTGCGCCTGCCGTGTTGTACACTTTGTTTAAGGACTACCGCAAAGTCGGGCCCAGGGCTTGCTACCGCAAAAAAATGAGCCACCGCAATTAATAAAAATTCATCGATATAGTTCATACTTAACTGGCTTGCTCTGGCGAAAAAGCCAATAATAATGGATTAGCCGATTGATTAACCAAGGCTTTTATTTCTTTTTGCGCTTTTTTAAATTGACCTCGTAAATGCGGTTTTAAATGTTTTTTGGAGTGTTTATCTTGCTTAAAGTAGCTCACTAACGCATGCATAAATACGGTATGCGTTTCACTGAGCGTCGCTTCGCGATTTGCATACGGGTTATAACATGAGCCACAGCCACCTTTAAACTGGTACACGGTATTGCTCATCATTACCCCAAAGCCTAAAAAACACGCTAAAGCATCAGTGGCTTGCGGTAAATACTCTTTACCACCTGGGGGTAATACCCCTACGTGATGAATTAATATGGTGGCAAGCGTACCGGCAAAACTCGCCACTAAATCTTGCGGTTGATTAATTTGATTAGGGTTAAACGACACATTAATAGTATGACTCGCTGGTACTATTAAATGACACTCTTCGCCACGTAAATGCTGACTAAATTCAAAGTGTGGAAACACCTGTGGTTGTAATTGTTGCGGTGCAACCAAGGTTACTGGCCATTCATTCATACCAGCGTATTGCTTAACACGCGCAAACACTTTGCTGGCCATTTCCTCAATACTTGAAACCGAGTCAGGAAAAAACTCAACCGTTGGCAAAATAACTTGGCTGTGTTTGGTAAAAAAATCCAAATCAAAGTTTTCTGCTGCCCATATAAAGGTATCAACCAGCCATTGTTGTTCTTGTTCTGCCAATAAGGGCTTTGATTTAAATAGAGTTAACATAAACTACTCTTGCCCCTTCGCCCATTGCCATGCTTGTGTATTGTATAAAGGCACCGTAGAGAGCGCATGATGATGACTGCCCGTAGACTCTTTCGTTGAGTATGATAAATATAATAATGTATGGGTTTTAGCATCATAAATACGGCGCACTTTTAATGACTTAAACAAAATACTCTTAGATGATTTAAACACGACTTCACCGGATTTACTGCGGTCGATAGACTGTAATTGGTCTGGCGTTATTGGCCCGGTTTGACGACAGGCAATCGACATATCTGATGGGTCTGAAAAATCTAAATTCGCCTCAATATGGCTAATATGACAGGTTACACCGGTCACTAGCGGGTCTTGCTGTGAATTAACCACCACATCTTTAGTGGTAAATAGCCCAAGACTCACTGAGGCAACATCATCAGAACACCCTGCAAGCCCTGCTAAGCATACAATTAAACCACCCATTTTGAGATACTTCATAGCAAGTCCTTCGTTCATATTAAAAATTAAGTTACGCCTTATACTAAACGCTTTCACCGCGATAAAACAAATTTTATCCACCAACTCAATACTGTAATGGTTTAAAGGGTATTTCGCAGCAAGATACACAATAAAAAAGGCACGCCCGAGGGAGTGCCTTTGCAAACAAATACAGCTAAAGGTTATTAAAAGCTATATTGTGCACCTAGATAAACATAACGACCGGCACCGCCGCCGTAGCCACTATAAAAGTTACCACGACCACTTGGGTAAAATGCCCCTTTGTCGTCAAATACATTGTTAATACCGCCAAATACACGTAAGTCACTTTTATCAGTCAGTGCCAGAGTGTAAGACGCTGATAAACTATGCTTTAAAAATGAGCCATAATCTTGATACGCAAGTGGCTCTGGGTTTGCAATACAACCGGCATCGCCCGCAGCACAGCGCTCATCGTTTGCAGCAACATACTCAAGGTAGTCTTTCTCATCTTCTTGGCTTGCTTTAAACGCGCCTACGTAATTTGTACGCCAGCGGATACGTAAATCATCCATTTTCCATACAATCGACATAGCGGCTTTATCTTTTGAGCGCCCATAACCTGCATACTGTGAAGTAACACTGTTACCATCTAACCCTTCATAGGTTTGCGAGTTTTCAATAATATGATTGTAATCAAGCTTAAATGACAAGTTGCCATAGCTGCCTATGTCATATTTGTAAGTTGCAACGACATCGTAACCGCGCGCAGTTAACTCATCCAAGTTATATTCACGCTGTAGAATTTTTACAATGTTACCTTCGTCGTTACGGGTAATATCGTTACAGTATTCGTTATCACTGCCCCACGCAGCCTCTGAGTCATAACATTCGCGCATGATGTTTTCGTTACTTATTTCATCAATTGCATCAACAATGGCAATATCGTAGTAATCCACCGCTAAGTTAAAGCCATCTAAAAACTCAGGAGATACAGTAATACCAAAGGTATAGGTATCGGCTGTTTCTTCTTTTAAGTTTGGATTACCTGTATTTGGCGAGTAGTTATTGTCTTCACTTTCAAATTCAAAGTTAGGATCATCAGCTAGCTTTTGTGCCAAGGTTGGCTCTAAACGACAGTTATCGTGTCCTGGGTTTGTTGATGTTGCTGTTAGACCATCACAAATATCATCAAATGAATCAAAATCGCCGCGAGGGGGTGATAATAATTCCGTGATAGTCGGCGCACGCTGTGCTCGTGCATAGTTGGCACGTAGCATGTATCCATCAATTGGTTGCCATAAAAGGCCTAGCTTATAACTGGCAACAGTGCTGATATTATCAATGCTGTAATTTGCTAAACGCAGCGACGTTTCTGCCGACAAACTTTTAGCAAATGGCGCATCTTTAAGTAGTGGCACCGCAAGTTCAGCAAATGCCTCATACACTTCTACTTCACCGTAAAAAGAAGGCACAACGTTAAACGTAATACCGCCCGCTTTCATATCATCACTGGTATCTAGGCTTTGTGAATCTTTACGATACTCTGCACCAAATACTGCAGACACATTACCTGCTGGTAATTCGTATAGGTCACCAGTGATATAACCCATTACCGTATATTGCTGAATCTCAGTATCAATAATCGGGTTTGTACGGATCCAGTCAGCCATTTCAGGGGTAATAGACCCTTCACCAAATAGATTAAGCGGGACACATCCTTGCGCTCGCGCTTCGGCGTCTTTACATTGAATAGTGCCATCGGCTAGCTTTTCAGCTTGCAGTGCTTGATTGACACGTACCGTATTTAACTCGTTACTACGGATTTGATGTTGCTTGAATTGCCCGTATCCAGCAGAGATATCCCAATCCCATGTATCATCAAACATCATGCCTTGCAGGCCTGCCCAAGTACGAATGGTCGTACGGTCGTTATCGGTGCTGATATTACCTACTTCACCAAAGCGGCGATCCCAGTAAATGCGGTCTTTGTATGGGTTGCTGTCAATAATTTCTTGTGGCACGTATGGGTTATCAATAGGAATGTAACCAGGGGCAATATCATCGATAGGATCGCCAGTCACTGGGTCGTAGCGAGGTACGTAAGCCCCTTCGTATTCATCTTCAGGTGACTTATCGTTGAACGAGCCACTTTTGCTGTATTGAATTTGGAAGTAGCTCATAATGTCGTCTGTTACATCATAATCTACTTTTATTGCGGTCGAAAAGTTATCACTAGGTACATCAAGCATGACGTATTGTGACGAATTTATACCATAAATTTCTTCATTGCCTTTCCAGTCATCACGCAGCGTTTGCCCGTCGTACCAAAACTGGGTATCGTTTCGGTTGCTTTCTAAAAATACACCGCCTAAGGTACCATCGCTTTTGCTTGCCCAATCAGCTTGTGTAATACCACTCATACACTGATAACCATCGGCAGTGTAAATTTGATTACACATCAACTCATCATCGTAACTATGCGCGGCTTCTATTTTGGCGCGGTCACGGTCGTAAAAGGTCATGCCAAAATCACGATCCCAGTTTGAGCTGACAAATACATAACCGCGATCATCAGCAAATGACGTTCCGTAGTTTAAATCAAGCGTAAACTCACGACCGCCACCATCTGTTGTTTCACCGCCACGGGCTTGAAATTCAAAGCCTTCTTTTTTTGACTGGGTAATAATATTCACTACACCGGCTACCGCATCAGCTCCATAAGTGGCCGACGCACCACCACTAATAATTTCAACGCGCTCTACCATGCCACTAGGAATGGTATTTAAACTCACATAATTACCACCGTAACTATTTGATACTACACGACGACCATCAATCAATGTAAGCGTTCTATTAGCGCCTAAGTCGCGAAGCTGCACCGTTGATAAACCCGTACCCGAAATACTTGATTGGCTGGTTGTGTTACCAATACTTTCGCTCAGTGCAGGCATGTTATCGATTAATACATCTGAAAGATTGCCTAAACCTGTATCCTGAATTGACGCTCTATCCATGGTTACCAGCGGGGTTGTTACCGAAAAACTATCACGCTTTAAACGCGAACCCGTTACGGTTATTTTTTCTGGTGCTTCTTGTACCACTTCTTCGCTTGCTTTAGCCGTTGATTGACGAGCAATAGCCTCGTCATTTGCTATTGCATGCCCAGATAAACTGGCTGTTATAGCCAATGCTAAAGCGCATTTTTTTGTTGATATATTACTCACAAACTTCCCTTATTATTTATTATTCCATTAGTACAAATCGTTTTTGATTAACTTTTTAGTTATTAAATTTGTTTTGTACCAATTGGTTTATTTTACTAATAACATGTTGTAAGTAATCGTGAATAAAAGCACAATGAGAGGTGTCTCGTTTATATCCCTATTTTATATCTATTTATAATCATACACTTAAGGTTTTCGTGTTAGAATGATGTAAAATCGAATGTTAACCAACTATCGCTTTATTTTGCATTAAACACTGCCTAGTAACGTAATTAATCAAGAGGTTTAAATACACAAACTATGAATACTCAACAGACATTTTCAATTGGAAAATGCCAAATATCGGTGTTTGAAAATAAGCTGTTTTGTGCCGATAAAACCTGTGTATTACAACCTAAATTTATAGAACTACTTGTTTACTTGGTAGAGTGTTATCCAAACGCAGTGACGCGTGAGCAACTAATAGAGAATGTGTGGGGTGGTAATCAATATGTGGGCGAAAAAGCACTGACAAATGCCATATGGCATCTTCGTAAAAGCTTTAAAGAACTCGACCCCGACAATACCTATATAGAAACACTGCGTAAAACGGGTTACCGCTTAGTACAAAAACCAACAACGCCAGAGCCTGTTAATAGCATTAACAATACGCCGCTTCGCTCTGGGTATATTTACGCTAGCGTACTTGCTATTGTTATATTATTAGGTAGCTATTGGGGTTATAGCGCCCTTTTTGAAAACGCAAAGCAGCCACTTGCTCAATCGCAACATGCAGCACGTTTGTACGATTACATTGAAACAATTACCACCAGCCCAGGAAGAGAGTTGTTTCCGGCTATTTCTAATGACAGTCATTTTTTAGCGTATTCGTGGCGTCGCCCAGGACACAAAGCTAATTTATACTTACGTGATCTTCATTTACCAGAGCAAGCTGCAATAGCACTTACCGACACCCCATTCATTGAGGGCAGAGCGGTATTTAGTCCTGATTTAACGTTTATTTATTATTACCGCCGTATAGCTGCTCAAGGTTGTGAAGTCATTCAGCAAAATATTGCCTCGGGCAATACCACTGTTTTAGGGCTGTGCGGTAGTAAAACAAGTACCGATATAGACATTAATGCCACAGGCACTAAGCTGGTTTATATTAGTGAAGATGAAAAAAATAATAATCTTACCCAGCTTAACATTGTCGATTTAACCTCATCGCCATACACAGTTACTCAAGTCCCTTGTACGTCGGCATGCCAATATACCGATGAGTCGGTCGTGTTTTCACCAGATGCGACACAGCTGGTGGTATCGCGTAATTTACCAACGGGTTTTGAAGAATTATTTTTAATCGACATAAAAACAGCTCATGCCAAGCAATTAACTTCAGGTTTTGTTGATATGAGAGGCGTTGATTGGCACCCTAATAAGCCACAACTCGTCTTTTCGGGTGTTAAAAAAGGCAAGCGCCAAGGTTATTTTTATAACCTTAAAACACAACAAATGATCAATGCGCACATCGATGGGTTAAGTTACCCAGAATATGCACATGATGGCAGTTTGTATTTTCATCAATGGAATATCGACTCTGCATTAATGCGTGTAGAAACCAGTAATGCGGTTGCAAGTTCCCCTTTTCCGGTATTATCAAGCGACTTTAATACGCGCTTTCCTGATTACAGTAAAGCCAGAAAAAAGTTAGTTTTTGTATCTAACGAATCGGGCTCAATGGAATTATGGACTGCAAATCAAGACGGCACCTCACGAAAACAGCTTACTAATCTCAGTGCAAATATTTACAACCCGGTGTGGTCACCTGATGGTAATTACATTGCCTTTGTTGCTTCTCATCTTGGTGAGCATGCGCTATACCTTTATGACTTTAACACCCAATCAAGTCAGTCATTACCCACAGGCTTTAGTTACCATGGAAAACCGAGTTGGGCTGCAGATAGTAAAAGCCTATTGGTAGCGAATGATAAACACGTTTATCGCTTCGACTTAAAGGGCAATAAACTCGCACAGGCCATAGATTCACCAACACTATACGCTTATGAAAACAAGCAAGGCGCTTTAATTTTTGCAAACCAAGCAACCAATCAGTTATGGATAAAAGACCCAGATAACCAAACTGAGCAACCACTTGTTAGCGAAATTAATTTATCAAATCATAATTCGTGGTATTTTTTTGAAGGCGACACCTTAGCGCAATCGCGTATTTACTATTTTAATGTAAAACAAGGTGATTACCGTTTGAGTTATTACGACTTCTTAACCAACAGCCATCATGACGTAATACGCCTTCCCGAACGCGCATTTAGTCGCACCTCTGGCTTAACCTTTATTACAAATACCAACTGGCTTGTGTACTCTTCGTATAAGTCACCACAAATTGACATAAAACGTATCAACCAAAAATATTTGCCATAATAAATCTAAAATTAAACACGCTACAGGTCTTGTAATTGCTTAAATGAGTTTATTGCTAAAAATATGTTCAAGCCACATTTTTAAAAATTAAGCGTTATGGGGTTAGCGTGTACAAACCCGTTTGGTATAATTAAATAAACCAATCTAAAGAGGATACGTTAAATGCCACACATTATTATTGAACACTCAGAAGATCTGCCTTTACTACCTCAAGTTCTTGTGGAAAAAATCCATACAACAACGTTTGAAAGTGGCTTATTTGATTTAGAAACAATAAAGACTCGCGCTATTGCTTATCAGCATTATCAGTTAGGTGTGGGTAAAGAAGGGTTTATTCATATTGCGGTGCATATTATGGCTGGGCGTTCCATTGAGCAAAAGCAACTACTAAGTGAGCAATTACTAGCCTGCTTGCAAACGTATTGCAGAGCCTCTGACAGTTTAAGCGTAAATATTTACGAAATGGATCACGAGATTTACCGTAAAAACTAACCGCCATTAAAACATCATAGTTATAGGCGAGAGCTCTATAACTATGATGGTTTCCTCGCTCAACTGATTTTTTAATTAAATCGTGTTTAAAGCGTAAACTTACCCAGTAAATCCCTTAAAATATTCGATTCTTTATTTAAACCGTTACAAAGCTGCTCTGACTTTTTCATATTTTCTTTGGTTTGCTCTGCCGAATCGGAAATCATCACAATATTTTGGCTAATTTCTGAGGTTGCTAATGTTTGCTCTCGCGTTGCAGTAGCCACTGAGTTGTTTAACTCGCTTAGTAGTACAATTTCCTGTGAAATACCATTTAATGTATGGCCGGTTTCTTTTAAGCGCTCGGCATTTTCTAGCGTGTTTTTGCTGCCCAATTCAATCGCTGTTACCGTGCTTGACGCTTTAGCATTTAACGAATCAATCATCTCATTAATTTGCTCCGTAGACTCCGCGGTACGTTGCGCAAGCGTTCTTACTTCGTCAGCAACTACCGCAAAGCCACGGCCCTGCTCACCCGCTCTAGCAGCCTCAATAGCCGCATTTAACGCCAATAAGTTAGTTTGCTCGGAAATCCCTTTAATTACATCTAATACATGAGAAATTGATTTAATCTCTGTCGAAAGCTCTAACACCGAGGCCACAGAATTGGCCATTGACGCTTCTAGTTGTTCCATTTGTTTAATCGTGCTTTGCACAAACTCAACCCCTTTGTGCGTCGTTTCTTCGGTTTTAGTAGCAATATCTGCCGCATTACTGGCACTACCAGAAATATCCTGAACCGTAACCTCCATCTCATTAACGGCTGCCGCCACCGTTTGCGTACTCGATGATTGCACTTCAGCTAAATTTGCCGCACCTTGCACTTGCTCAAGCACATCTTGGGAAATACCTTTAACATGAATTGCCGACTCAGAAACCTGTTTGAACATATAATGTAACTGCTCTAAAAACAGATTAAACTTAACCGCTAAGTCTGAAATTTCATTATTATCATCAGTAGGGAGTCGCGCTGTTAAATCACCATCTTTTTCTGTTAACGCATTCACTGCTGCAGTAATGTTTTCGATTGGCCTAAATATTTGCCCTACCAACACGCGTGCTGACGCTAAACCAACAAGCGCAATAATTACACCAAAAATGATATTAGTATTAATAGCAGTATTAATTGCGCCATATAATTGCTCTTGGGGAATTTCAGCGACTAGATGCCAACCTAATGAATTTACTGGCGTACTAGAGACAACATAGTCATCACCATCAATTACTTTACTTTGAATTGCCCCATTTTTAATCGGCGCCAAGTCAACAGATTGCCCTATTTTAGTTTTATTACCATGCAGCATAATCTCACCACTACCAGAGACCAAATAAACAATGCCGCCCTCACCTATCCTATATTCACTTATGAGATCCACCATAGAATCGAGCGAACGGCCTATTCCGGCAATTCCTTGTCTTTGCCCATCAAGCTCAATGGCATAATTAATAAATACCATCACCTCAGAGCTGCCTTTATCTATGTCGAGCGCTACTTCAAATGGTCTATCCGATGCTAAAAAAGCATCAAACCAAGTATCACTACTGTCTATTTGCCTAGAAATACCTTCATCGGTGTAATAATTGCGGGAGTTTTTAGAAATAATGTATGCGTTACTGGCTTGGTTTTTATTTTTTATATGTTTGAGGTAATCAATGAATTTACCTCGGCTTTGCGCATCTTCGTTATTATTCATCCATTGTTGCACAAATAAGTTTTGCGCTATTTCTTTGCCAACAATAATAGGAGTCGATAACTCTAATTCGATTTGGCTTTTCACTTCACTAAGCGCTGTTGGTAAATCTACTTTGGCTAGTTTTTCTTCTGTATTTGAGCGAATACTATTTGAAAATATTAGAGTAGATATTGCTAAAGGAGCAACAACAGCCAAAATAAGGCTAAGGTATACTTTTCGTTTTAATAACATAGAGCACCTAAGGGGTAACAAAGCGGTATTTTATATACTG
>NZ_JASDDA010000026.1:0-59651 GCF_030407645.1 Pseudoalteromonas sp. APC 3495
ATTTCTAATATCGGATTTTGAAGCCATGGAAAGATCAGTCAAGTGATCATAAAAATATTCTTAACTGATCTGCATTAAGCAACTAGCTGGTTTTTTTATAACTAAATAAATAAAAGCTAGACTGATTTAGCTCAGAAAATACAGGCCATAACCAACCATTAATGCCGGTATGGCGGTATAAATTGTAGCAATAATAGCCGCTTTAGGTGTCATGGCAATGGCTGGGAAAAGTGCATCGCCATCGTTGGAAATGGCATTGGCCGCTAATGCGCTAAACGGAATAACCCCTTGAATATATAAAGTGGTAACAATTATTTGCGGGCCACAGCCAGGTAAAAAACCAATTAATACCGCTATGAGCGGGGCCATATAAGCATAATTTAAAAACCATGTTTTTAAGTCAAGGCCAAACACTGTTACCAGTAGTTCAAATAATATAAAGGAGGCAACCACCCACGCGGTTACAAAATGAGTATCTTGCAGTACTTTTGTGAGTTTTGAAGGTGGACTGCATATATCATCTTCTGAGGTTACTTCTTTATAGCTTTCACCTTTTGAAGATAACGCCCACATAAATACGACAAACAACGCCATTAATGCGCCAAAATGAGTAACAGTGAATGTGGTGTACTGCCCAAATTGGCTCAAATCAATATTAAAAGCGAGTAAAAAGGCAATGAGTAACCCCGGAATAATAGCGATGTACCAAATAGGCTTACTGAGCGTAATTATCTTCGTCGGTAAAAGGGTAATCTGTGGTGTGTGCTTTTGATCAGTTGGGCATAAGTAGCCTGTTTTATGAAGTGTGTTGACGATTAAACCCGTTACAGAACCAACCACAAACCCTATTGCCATGATGGTTAAACCCTCGGTAGGGCGAGTCGCTAATAATAAAAACGCGGCATCACCCATAGTCGCCGTTAATACAGCCACAATTGCGCCAAAGCTAGCTTGGCCTTTTGTAAATTGAGTCACCACAATAATCGCGCCACCACAGCCTGGTAACATGCCTAAAAAAGCAGCAAAGCTGACCTCTAATACCGGTGACTTAGCATTTAGGTAACGAAGCTCTAGTTGGGGTAAATGATCAATCGCGTAGTAGTAAATAAATAAGGTCGCAGCAACAAACACACTCACTTGAAAAAAAGCATCACTGAGTGCAGTAATTGTTATGGTGCGTAAATCGGGCAGGGCTAAACAGACTAAAATTAACAGAGGTAAAATTAGGCGTTTATTTTGATGAAAAACACGTTTTGCAGCTGGCGAAATAACTCCTAAATGGGATGTTAAAAACATACAGTACGACCTAATTAAAGAATGAGATCGCACTGTACTATTTTATTAAATGATAATCAATATCATTTAAGTGTTGCCGCAGTAGTTACTTTTTACGTTGAAACTCTGAGTTTTCATTCCACGTAGGCCACTGAGTTTGTTGTGAAATATCAAAACCTACTTTATAAAATAATTGTAAATCTTGAACCGCACCTGATAAATCCCACTCATCGCGGTATCTATCACAAGGTTGATGGTAACAACCACGCAGTACTAAGCTCATACGCTTACGGTAATTTGCAGTTTCATCGTCAAACGCTTGTGTACCGCCACCGGCATACATGGCAGGAACACCCATATTAGCAAAGGCAAAGTGATCTGAGCGGTAGTAGCCACCTGAAGATGGTTTAGGGTCGCCCGATACTGTTCTGCCTTGCTCTTTGGCCGCAGTTGCTAATAGCTCATCCATTTGTGATTTACCAATACCCACCACACTAATATCTTTTACTTTACCTAATAGGTTTAAGCTGTCCATATTAATATTTGCAACGGTTTTATTAGCTGGAATAACTGGATTCGCGGCATAATATTTCGAGCCTAATAAACCTTGCTCTTCAGCGGTTACCGCTAAAAAGGTCATTGAACGGTCAGGGCGTTTACCTAGTTTGGTAAAGGCTTCGGCAACTTCTATCATACCGGCTGTACCTGTCGCATTATCGTGGGCACCATTATAAATTTGATCGCCTTTACGATTTTTATCCGTTCCTAAATGATCCCAATGCGCAGAGTAAATAATATGCTCATCGGGTGTTTTACTACCAGGAAGAGTGGCAATGAAGTTATAAGATACCGATTTTTTGATGGTGTTTTTTACATTCACAGTGGCTGTTAAATCGCCCATATCAACATGGTAAGCACCTTTGGCAGCGTTTGCTTTGGCGGTTTCAAAATTAAGGCCTGCTTTAGAAAAAAGCTCTTTTGCAACATCAACAGTAACCCAACCTTCAACAGCAACACGGTCCATATTATTGTTTTCTTTTACGAAACCAAATTGCTCGCCACTCCATGAGTTCTCAACCACAGACCAAGGGTAAGACGCTGGAGCAGTTTCATGAATAATAATAGCACCAGCAGCACCTTGACGGCTTGCTTCTTCGTATTTGTAAGTCCAACGCCCGTAATAGGTCATTGCATCGCCGGTGAATAAAGCAGGATCTTTAGTTGCAAAACCCGGATCGTTTACCAGCATAACAACGGTTTTACCTTTAACATCTAGGCCTTCGTAATCATTCCAGTTATATTCAGGTGCGTTAACACCGTAGCCCACAAATACAAGCTCCGAGTTTTCAATTCCTTCTTGCGCACTAATACGGCTACTACCCATAACCATGTCTTTTTTGTATTGGTAGTCTTTACCGCCAATATTAAGCACCATATCAGAGTCTGCTTCTAACGATACAAGCGGCACTTCTTGGAAAAAGCTGTCGCCATTACCCGGCTCAAAGCCTAAAGCAGTAAATTCTTTTGTTAAGTAATCAAGCGTAAGCTTTTCACCTTCAGATGAAGGAGCACGTCCACCAAATTCATCAGAAGCTAACACTTTTACATGCTTAGCAATTTCATCCGCTTGAATGCTGTTGTAGCCTTTAGCGACATCATCAGATGTAATACTTGTTGTTGCACAGCCGGCTAAAATTGCCGTTGTTATTAGGGTCAAAGAAAAATAACGTTTCATATTGGCTCTTTTTTTGTTCTAAGTGGCATTAGTATATGAACTTCTGTTAATTAGAACCAGTTTTTGCGGTAAACTGTTGCTGATAAAAATGTACAGTAAAGGTAACAATGAAGCGTTTTACTCCCCCAGAACAATTTCAAGTAACGAGTATAAATGGAGGTGCATTTGAGCACCTTCGTCAGCTGTTTAAAATAGATCAGCAAACAGACTGGCCTGAGCCTGCGTACTTTACCCCGTATTTAAACGCCATCAATGCTAATAATCTGCCAATTCGTTTTGTCGATGATGCCAAGGTTGATTTTGCTGAGCGCTATTATGAACAAGTCATTTTTGAAACAGGGGACGTGCCCACCCGACAACAAAACTGGCATGATCTGTTTGGTGGTTTTATTTGGTGCTTATTTCCAAAAACAAAAGCCCTTATTAATCAGCGTCATGTTGATGAAATAGCGTTGCATGGATTAAAACAACGAAGTAAACACCGTAACGCACTGACCTTGTTTGACGAGTGTGGGGTTGTGCTAGCTGTCAGCGAATCACAGTGGAAAGAGTGGTTAAGAGATCATCAATGGAAGACTGCATTTGTAGAGCACAAAGTACAGTGGGGGAAAACCATTGCGCCTTTCATGTTTGGCCATGCTAATTATGAAATGTTAACCAAACCTTATATTGGACTGACTGGCAAAGCCTTATTTGTAAATGTACCGGATGAAATATTTTGTAAAGATTTAGTAACTCAATACCAGTACCTAGATCAGCGCCTTTATGAGATGATTAAAACTGATGATTGTTTAGCCGATAACAAACAGCTTTCACCTTTACCTTTATTAGGTGTTCCTGGTTGGTTTGATGAGAATAACAATCCATCATTTTACGATAACACGGACTATTTTAGACCGAAACGAAGGACACGAAAATGATAGAAGTTACCGCGCTTAAAAAGAAGTTTAAGCTCACTAAAGATCATAAAAAAAATAAAATAGATGATATAGACCCCCGTGAAGATAAAGATTATTTTCACTCGGTTAAAAATGTCAGCTTTAGCTGTGCAAAAGGCGAAGTACTAGGGCTATTAGGACCGAATGGCGCGGGCAAAACCACGACGTTAAGAATGATCTCTACCGCTTTAAAACCGGATGATGGCAGTATTACTATTGCAGGAAACGACATAATTAAAAAGCCACTCATTGGGCGCAAGTGTATTGGTTTTTTATCTGGCTCTACTGGTTTATATGGTCGTTTAACGGTAAAAGAAAACATAGAGTACTTTGCAAAACTGCACGGCATGAGCAAGCAGGCTATTAAGGCACGCTGTGAAGAATTATTTACCTTACTTGATATGCATAAATTTATTGATAAACGCGCTGAGAACCTATCAACCGGCATGAAGCAAAAAGCCAATATAGCGCGTGCTGTGGTACACCACCCAGACGTTGTTATTCTCGATGAGCCAACTACCGGCCTCGATATTATGACCACCCAAACGGTGATCAACTTTATTAAAGGCTTAAAAGCACAAGGTACTCCTGTTATTTTTTCTACGCATCATTTAGATGAAGTAGCACTTTTATGTGACCGCGTTGCGGTAATTAATGAAGGCGTTAGTTGTTTTGATGGCACGCTTGCTGAATTTAAACAGGCAGGCAACAGTGAAGAATTAAATCAAGCGTTTATGAACATATTAACGGAGAAACATGATGTTTGAAGTATTTAAAAAGGAATTAACAGAGCTACTACGCGATAAAAAAACCTTATTGTTCGTGGTGGTATTTCCTATTGTGGTTTTCCCGTTGTTATTTGCTGTGGTTGCGTTTATATCCTCGCAAGCTGCGCTTGATGCTGAACAAAAAGTAAATACCTATGTGATTATCAATGGCGACTATGCACCAGAATTTACTGATAAAGTGTTTTATCACAAAAGCTTTGAGTTATATAAAGGTGATAAAACCTTCAACAGTATTGAGGAGCTAAAAGCTGGTGTAAACGCCGGCGATATCGACATGGGAATATACCTGCCAAGTGATGCAGTGCAAACATTAAATGAGCAAAAGCAAAGCGAATGGCAAGTTGTATTTAATGATTCAAAATCAATTAACTTCTTATTTGAGCGTGTCAAAGAGCTTGCTAAAGAGTACAGCGATACTTTACAAGAAAGTAAATTATTGAGCTTTGGTATAGATAAAAGCGCACAAGAATCTATTTTAAAGCCAGTTAATGTAGTTAAAGTAGACACTGCCGATAAGCGTGAAAACCTAGGTGAAAAAGTGGGTGGGTTTTTACCTTATCTACTTATTCCGTTAGTACTGGTAGGCGCAACGTATCCTGCTATTGATTTAGGGGCCGGTGAAAAAGAACGAGGTACCTTAGAAACCTTATTACTTACACCTATTACTCGTACCGAGCTAGTATTGGGTAAATTCATTACTCTACTAACCACGTCAATTGCATCAACCACTATAACCGTAATTAGTATGGGGTGTTGGATAGCCTTAGCGCTGGCTTTTGCTGATCTTGAATTTATTAAAGCCGCTTTTAGTACATTGGCTATCACAGACTTACTAATGATTTTTGTCTTATTATTGCCTATAGCTGCAACCTTTTCTGCATTAGCTCTGGCAATATCAATCTATGCACGCTCGTTTAAAGAAGCGCAAAATTACATGACGCCATTAAGCATGGTCGTGTTTTTCCCGATTATTATTTCAATAATGCCTAACATGGAACTGACTTCTAAAACGGCGTTTATTCCCGTGACTAACGTCGCCTTAGCGATTAAAGAAATTGTTAAAGGCACCGTTGATTACACGCTAGTGGGATTGATATTCCTAGCAACAGCAATCATCGCTGGGGCACTCCTGGCATTTTGTGTGAAATGGTTTAATCGTGAAGATGTGTTGTTTAGATAATTCATAAGTATAAAAAAGGTCGCAGAGCGACCTTTTTTATTAATTATTACTAGGTTTTAGTGCTGAAATGAGTACTTAAAAAATCGAGCTTGGCTTACAGAAATTAATAAAAAACCGCTGTATGAAAAAACCATACAGCGGTTTTTTAATTAATTTTAAGCTTATGCATTAAATTGATTTTTGATTGTTTCAATCGCGCTATCAATATCTATCATTAGCTTTTCACCAGTGCGGCGGTTTTTAAGTTCTACCTTGTTTTCATCAAGGTTACGCTCACCAATTACAAGTGTGTAAGGTACACCGAGTAATTCCATGTCGTTAAACATAACACCAGGGCGCTCTTTACGGTCATCAAATAGCACATCTAAACCTGCATCTTTCAAACCTTGATATAGATTATTAGCAATATCAGGGATGCGATGCGATTTATGCATATTCATTGGCACAATTGCTAAATCGAAAGGGGCGATGGCTTTAGGCCAGGTAATACCGTATTGGTCATTATTTTGCTCAATGGCAGCGGCAACTACGCGCGATACACCAATACCATAACAACCCATAGTCATTGTTTGGTTTTTACCCGATTCGCTTAATACACCTGCTTTCATTGCTTCTGAGTACTTAGTACCTAGTTGGAAAATATGACCAACTTCAATACCGCGCTTAATTTGCAACGTGCCTTGACCACACGGGCTAGGATCGCCCTCAACAATATTACGGATATCAGCAACCTCGTAGTCTGTTACGTCGCGATCCCAGTTAATACCACTAAAGTGCTCATCGTCTTTGTTGGCACCAGCTACAAAATCAGCCATTACATTCGCGGTTCTATCAACAATAATTGGCATGTTTAAGCCAACAGGGCCTAAAGAACCCGGTTTTGCGCCAATGGCAGCCACAATATCTGCCTCGGTTGCCATTTCTAATGGTGCAGCAACCAGTGGGTGTTTTTCAGCTTTAAGTTCATTAAGCTCGTGATCGCCACGCAGTACTAGTGCAACTAAGCCACGTTTTCCGTCTTCATCAGGGGCGCCATAAACAATCAGTGTTTTAACACCGCGATGTGGTTTTACACCATAGTGTTTTTTCAGCTCATTAATTGTTTTAGCATCAGGCGTTGGGAATGCTTTTAGCTCTTTGCTTGCTTCAGGGCGCGATTCAGTTGGCGCTAGCGCTTCTGCTTTTTCAATATTAGCGGCGTAGTCACTAGCATCACTAAAGGCAATAGCGTCTTCGCCAGATTCAGCAAGTACGTGAAACTCATGCGATACACTACCGCCTATAGAGCCGGTATCAGCAATAACAGGGCGGAAATCAAGGCCTAAACGTTCAAAAATATTACAGTAGGCTTTGTGCATAACTTGATAAGTTGCATCTAAACATTCATCGGTTAAATGGAATGAGTAGGCATCTTTCATAGTAAATTCACGAGCACGCATAACACCAAAGCGCGGACGACGTTCGTCACGTACTTTAGTTTGTACTTGGTACAAAGTAATAGGCAGTTGCTTGTAGCTGTTAATTTCTTTGCGGACAAAATCGGTGATCACTTCTTCATGGGTAGGACCCATAGCAAATTCACGATTGTGACGATCGGTAAAGCGCATAAGCTCTGGACCAAACTCACTCCAGCGGCCCGATTCTTCCCATAAGTCAGCCGGTTGAATTACTGGCATTAGCATTTCAATTGCGCCTGCTTTATCCATTTCTTCGCGTACAATGTTTTCTACTTTTCTAAGCACACGTAAACCAGAGGGTAGCCAAGTGTATAAACCCGAAGCGACGCGACGGATCATTCCGGCTCTAAGCATTAATTGATGCGATACAATTTCCGCATCTGATGGCGTTTCTTTAAGTGTAGCGAGTATATATTGACTAGTACGCATGTTTTTTCCGAAATAGAGTAATATGTTCTTTTAATTAAGGCGCTCAGTTTACCAGCGGATGCATTGACACTAAAGCGCTAAGTGATTTTTTATCGCATTTTATAGCCATAGCAGGGTTTTAAAGTTAGTTTAACTGGGCTCTATATGAGTAACCAGATGATGAGAATCAGTCACTTGCCAAGTAATATTGTATTCATACAAATTCATACCATAACTTTGCATGCCTTGTTTTTGCTTTTTATACGCTGGGCGAGGATCTTGTTTTAGCACATTGCTGATAAACGCTTGTAGCTCAGGATAGTGGCTTTGTTTATTTATAAATTCCAAAGCTTGCTCACTAAATTCAACACTCATGTGAGTTTCTGGGCGCGTGTCGGCAAAGCCTGCACTGGCATCAGGTAAAGCGTCTGAATAGGGCAAATAAGGCTTAATATCAACAATAGGTGTACCATCAAGTAAATCAATACCGGCGAGCAATAACGCTAACTGCCCATTTTTGTATTCAATTCCCTCTAACTTAACAGCACTCATCCCTATAGCGTTAGGTCTGAATGTGGCGCGGGTAGCAAAAACGCCTTTACGTTCATTACCACCAAGGCGCGGCGGGCGCACCATTGCTGAATAGCCTTTATCCGCGGTTTCATGAAAACGAAATAACAGCCAAATGTGGCTAAATTCATCTAAACCACGAACAAATTCTTCACGATTAAAATCTGGAGCAAAAATTAGTTTAGCTTTTGCTTCAGGCACTAATCGAGGTTGTCTAGGAATGGCAAATTTTTGTTTATACGGTGATTGGATATGGCCAATAGCTGAAATTTGATAATCGCTCATAATGCTCGGTTATAGAAAAAATAGAGCGTTATTCTACCTTTTATTAACGTTGCTGGCATTAGCTTAATATAATCAGCATAAAGAGAGTTTAGACTGATTGGTTTAAATGTGGAATAAAAAAGGGCAAGGCTAAACCTAGCCTTACCCTTACATTGCAACTATTGAGTTGTTATTAAAACATATATTGGAAAGATACTGACGCAACGTCCATTTCTGGATCAATATCATCATCTAATTCGTAACGCTCATACTCTAAACGCACTTGCATATTGGTTGTGAAAGCATATTCAATACCTGCACCATAAAATACGTCACCACCGTCTTGTGATACGCTAACGCTGCCTACTGGTAGTTCTTGAGTTACATCAGCATCCCATTCAAACCAACCGCCTTTTGCATAAACAGAAAAATCTTCAGTGATTGGCGCTGCAAAACGCGCTGCTAGTGATACCCCATCGATTTCTGCTTTACTGTCTATGTCACTCACTTCATCAAAATTTTGATAGGCAAGTTCAAGGCTTAAATGTTCATTAAATTGAGTACCGATATAACCTTTTAACATTTGCGCATCGTCATCGAAATCGGTGTCGTTTTCGCTATCTTCAAACTGAAATGAATATTGGCCGTAACCAATACCCGTATAAATACGTGGAGAGTCCATGTCGGTAACATCAGCCTGTGCTGCTGAATTAAAACCCAGTGTTGCTAAAGCAAGTGCAGAGAGAGAAAGTGTTTTAATCATTGTATAGCTCCTTTAAAAAATAAAATCTAATGTTCGATAGATTTATCAAACGTCGATTTACTAATTGCAGTGAACATGCCAATAATTTTTTTGTTCAATATTTGCTCTTAAAGTGTATTTATTGAACTTTTTTGGTGGTTTAAGTACGCAAAACATCCAGCTGTTAAGCGTACTGTTAATTTGTAAAAAAATAAAAATTGTAGAATTTACAGCTTGTTGTAGATTATACATACCTGCAAAAGGTACTTAATTAAACTTGATAAAGTAAGTTTTCTGTTTCTATCGCTATTTGTTTCATTTTAATGGCGTAATTTTCTAGCTTTTTATCTTCGTCAGTAACAGATGTGAATTCAGGAACGGCAACAGGGTAACCCGTCTCATCCATAGCAACAAAACTTATTACACAATGATTAGTTTCAACTAAGTTTTGGGTTTTAGGGTCGCCACAGCGTACTTGTATGAAAATTTGCATACTGGTTTTACCGGTGTGTGCAATTTTGGCTTCCACTTCAACAATTTGGCCAACCAAAATAGGACGGCTAAACTTAACGCCCGCAACCGATACGGTTACGCAGTAATGACCGCTCCAACCTGCAGCACAGGCATAGCCTGCTTGGTCAATCCACTTCATGACCACACCACCATGCACCTTACCACCAAAATTTACATCGGTAGGCTCTGCTAAAAAACGAAAAATTACACTCGACGACGCCATAACACACTCTCATTTATTCATATTGCTTAACAGCATAGCGCAAAAAAGGGGCCGAAGCCCCTGCAATTTAGGATAAGTTTATAATTTCTTTAGAAAGGTTGTTACATATTGGGGTAGTTAGGACCGCCAGCACCTTCAGGGGTGACCCAGGTGATATTTTGGTTCGGATCTTTAATATCACAGGTTTTACAATGCACACAGTTTTGTGCATTGATCACAAAGACTTGCTCGCCTTCGACTTCTTGTACTTCATAAACGCCGGCAGGGCAGTATCGCTGTGCAGGTTCATCAAATTTGACTAAATTTACCTTAATCGGAATTGATGCATCTTTGAGTTTTAAATGACACGGCTGCGATTCTTCATGATTAGTGTTTGATAAAAATACCGAAGAAAGCTTATCAAAGCTGAGTTTGCCATCAGGCTTCGGATAGGCAATCTTTTCAGCTTGATCAGCGTCTTTTAAAGTGGCGTGATCGGGTACGTTATCTTTAAAACTAAACGGTAGGGCACCCTTAAATATGTTTTGATCAAGGGTGTTGTATGCGCCGCCTGCAAATTTACCTAATGTATGCATTGCAGGGCCAAAGTTACGAGATTGATACAGCTCTTTATACGCCCATGACTTTTTAAACTCAGCGGTGTACTGGGTTAAATCAGTGTTAGCTAAATCGTTTTGTAGCGCATTAAAAATGACCTCAGCGGCTATCATGCCTGACTTCATAGCCGTATGATTACCTTTAATTTTTGCAAAATTAAGCGTGCCTGCATCACAGCCCACTAACAAGCCACCCGGGAAATGCATTTTAGGTAAAGAGTGTAAACCGCCTTTGGCAATGGCGCGCGCACCATAAGCTATACGCTCACCCCCTTCGAGAGTGTTTTTAAATACCGGGTGGTGTTTTAAGCGCTGAAACTCATCAAATGGGCTTAAATGTGGATTTGAATAATTTAAATCAACAATTAAACCAACCACCACTTGGTTGTTTTCGCTATGATACATAAAAGCACCACCGCCAGTATCGCCACTCAATGGCCAACCGGTTCCGTGAACTACTTTACCAAGCTGATGTTTAGATTCATCCACTTGCCAAATTTCTTTAAAGCCTAAACCGTAATGCTGTGGCGAGCTTTCATCGTCTAAAGCAAACTGATTGATCAGTTGCTTACCTAAATGGCCGCGACAGCCCTCAGCAAATACCGTGTATTTAGCACGTAACTCCATACCCGGCATGTAACCGTCTTTTTCGTCGCCGTTTTTATCCAGCCCCATATCACCGGTAATAATGCCTTTAACAACATCATCTTCAATAATAAGTGAATGAGCACTAAAGCCTGGAAAAATTTCAACGCCTAAGCTTTCTGCTTGTTCAGCAAGCCAACGACATACATTCCCCATAGAAACAATGTAGTTACCGTTATTATGAAATGTGTTTGGGGTTGCAAAATGAGGGATAGAGGTTGCTTTTTGTCCGTTATTAAACCAATAAATTTCATCGCTTTGGACTTTAGTCGTAACAGGCGCGCCCAATTCTTGCCAGTTTGGCAGTAGCTCATCCAATGCTTTGGTTTCAAAAACAGCACCCGATAATACATGCGCGCCCACTTCAGAGCCTTTTTCAACCACACAAATCATGCACTCTTGTTGTTTTTCTTGTGCTTGCTGTGCGAGTTTAATTGCTGTTGAAAGCCCAGCAGGGCCTGCCCCTACAACAACAACATCAAATTCCATGGTTTCGCGTTCAATCATAATAACCTCTTTATCTATGACGGACTCACTTTTGCCCTGTAGGCAAAAAGTAAGCTAAGCAACCTGTTATTTTGTGATGCAAATTAAACGTTACAGGTTGTGAATAGTTTAAGGTTATTTTAGGTTGACGTTTACGTCAACAGGAAGTAGTCTGATTTCATAAAATAAATAGGTTGACGTAGACGTTAGCTTATAGGTTTAAATAATTATGGAGTCCCTATGAAAGTTCTCGTACCAATAAAAAGAGTGATTGATTACAACGTAAAAGCTCGCGTTAAACCTGATAACAGCGGTGTTGATTTAACAAACGTAAAAATGGCAATGAACCCATTTTGTGAAATTGCGGTAGAAGAAGCAATTCGTTTAAAAGAAGCGGGTACTGCAAGCGAAGTAGTTGTTGTGACTATTGGCGCTAAAGCATCACAAGAGCAATTACGCACAGCACTTGCCCTTGGCGCTGATAAAGCGATTCATGTTGAAACCGAGCAAAACCTAGAATCTCTCCATATTGCAAAGTTACTTGCTAAAGTGGTTGAGCAAGAATCTCCTGAGCTGGTTATTTTAGGCAAGCAATCTATCGATTCTGATAATAATCAAACGGGCCAAATGCTAGCAGCATTAACTAATCGCGGCCAAGGTACATTTGCTTCAAAAGTTGTTATTGAAAATGGCAAAGTGAATGTAACCCGCGAAGTTGATGGCGGTTTGCAAACTGTTGCACTTAATTTACCCGCGATTGTAACCACCGATTTACGTTTAAACGAGCCTCGTTATGCGTCGCTACCTAATATTATGAAAGCTAAACGTAAACCGCTAGAAGTTATTGCGGCTGATTCGTTAGGTGTCGATTTAACACCGCGTATTGAAGTCGTTCGTGTAGAAGAACCAGCAAAACGCAGCGGCGGCATTATTGTTGAAGACGTTGCACAGCTTGTAGAAAAACTTAAAACAGAGGCAAAGGTGATTTAAATGAAAACTCTTGTAATTGCAGAGCACGATAACGGTGCCTTAAAACCAGAAACCTCAAAAACCATTAATGCCGCTAAAAAATTAGGTCTTGATGTCGATGTATTGTTAGCTGGCATAAATTTAGGTGCGATGAGTGAGTCACTTGCGAGCATTGAGGGTGTTGCAAGTGTATTACTTGCAGATAACGCGGTGTACGAACATCAACTCGCTGAGAGCATGACAGATTTAGTGTTATCACTTGCAGATAACTACAGCCATATTGTGGCAAGTGCCACAACGACAGGTAAAAACTTTATGCCGCGTGTTGCCGCATTATTAGATGTTGCACAAATTTCAGAAATTATTGATGTTATTGACGCAGACACGTTTAAACGCCCAATCTATGCGGGAAATGCCATAGCAACGGTTAAATCACTCGATAATAAAAAAGTGATCACCGTGCGTGCAAGTAGCTTTGATTTACAAGGCGAACAAGCACCAGCTAATGTCACAACCTTAGATACGGTCTCTGATTCACAGTTAAGTAGCTTTGTAAGTGTTGAGCAAACTGAATCTGAACGCCCAGAGCTCACCGCAGCTGATGTGGTTATTTCAGGTGGTCGAGGCATGCAAAATGGTGAAAACTTTGCGCTACTTAATGGTATTGCCGATAAACTGGGAGCTGCAATTGGCGCTTCACGTGCAGCGGTTGACGCAGGCTTTGTTCCTAACGACATGCAGGTAGGTCAAACAGGTAAAATTGTAGCGCCTAATTTATATATTGCCGTAGGTATAAGTGGTGCCATTCAGCATTTAGCAGGCATGAAAGACTCAAAAATTATTGTGGCCATTAATAAAGACCCAGATGCGCCTATTTTCCAAGTGGCTGATTACGGTTTAGTTGCTGATTTATTTGATGTATTACCTGAACTTGAACAAGCTTTATAAAGTTTAATAACCACAGCATTATATAAAGTTAAATATTCTGATTTAAAGCCGCCGTTTCATTCTTGATTCTGCGGCTTTTTTAATTCAATAACGCCACTTATCTAAATTACTTGCGCTTGGCTTTTTTTTATAACAAAGTGACAGCGTTGTCATTTGTAGTCATACAAATTATTAAATAGGAGCCAAAATGACAAGGTATAAAGCGCTTGATGCTATGCGAGGGTTAACCATCGCATTAATGATACTGGTAAATACACCGGGTTCGTGGTCCCACGTGTATGCCCCTTTACTTCATGCCGATTGGCATGGGTGTACACCAACGGATGTAATTTTTCCGTTTTTCATGTTTATTATTGGCTCTGCGATGTTTTTTTCATTTAAAAAAACCAACAGCACAGCTAATGCAAGCCAAGTGTTACGGCTGATAAAACGAGGAGCAATTATTTTTGCTATTGGCTTAGCGTTAAATATGTATCCCTTTACCACGAGCATTGAAAACTTAAGAATACTGGGCGTATTACAGCGAATAGGCATTGCCTATATTTTAGCGTCTATCTGTGTATTGTTACTCAACAGGCGAGGGGTGATCAGCTTATCGGTTGTTATTTTAATTGCATATTGGTTACTGCTTTTAAGTGTTGGTCCTAATAATGCGTATACACTAGAGAATAACTTAGTTAGAACGGTTGATATAGCGGTATTAGGTGAATCGCATTTGTGGCAAGGTAAAGGATTAGCGTTTGATCCAGAAGGGCTTTTGAGCACCTTACCAAGTGTAGTAAGTGTTTTATTTGGCTTTGAGGTTACCCGTTTACTTACCAGCTCTAGCAGTCAATGGACAAGTATTAAGCGTTTGTTGGTCATTGGGGTTGTTGGTATCGCTTTAGGGCAATTAGGCTCGCTGATTATGCCAATTAATAAATCGCTTTGGACCAGCACCTTTGTTATTTACACCTCAGGGATTGCCTGTATTGTACTGGCCTTTTTTGTGTGGCTTTGCGACATAGTAAAACCCGAACGTCTTGTTAATCCATTAATTGTATATGGCTCGAATCCGTTGTTTATTTATGTGTTATCGGGTGTGTGGGTACTGAGCTATTCACTGGTTAATATTGGCGAGCTAAACTTGGGGGATTGGATGTATGAGCAACTCGCTTTAGTTATGAGTGCTAAATTGGCATCGTTCACCTTTGCTTTATTACATGTTATTGGCTTTTGGTTAATTTCAAATATGCTTTATAAGCGAAAGATATTTATAAAGATTTAGGACAATAAAAAACCAACCCTTAGGTTGGTTTTTTTATTTAACGTTACAAAGCGTGGCTTAGTACGTTGCGCTGCCTTTAGTACGAGGGAATGCAATTACATCACGTACGTTACCCATACCGGTAACATAAGCAACTAAGCGCTCAAACCCTAAACCAAAGCCAGAGTGTGGCACGCTACCGTATTTACGTAGGTCGCGGTACCAGCTGTAGTCTTCTTTATTTAAGCCCATTTCGTCAAGGCGTGCATCTAATACATCAAGACGCTCTTCACGTTGTGAACCACCAATGATCTCACCAATGCCAGGTGCTACTACGTCCATAGCCGCAACAGTTTTGCCGTCTTCGTTTTGACGCATGTAAAATGCTTTAATATCGCGCGGGTAGTTTTTAATAACAACCGGTGCTTTAAAGTGTTCTTCTGCTAGGTAGCGCTCGTGCTCAGACTGTAAATCTACACCCCATTCAACAGCGTACTCAAATTTCTTGCCACACGCTTTTAGAATCTCTACAGCGTCTGTGTAATCAACTTGTGCGAAGTCTTTTTCAACAAATTCTTCTAAACGGCTAATGGCTGTTTTTTCGATACGTTGAGCAAAAAACTCCATGTCGTCACGGCGTTCTTCAAGTACGGCTTTAAACACGTACTTAAGCATGTTTTCAGCCAATTTTGCGATATCTTCTAAATCAGCAAACGCAACTTCTGGCTCTACCATCCAAAATTCAGCTAAGTGGCGAGATGTATTTGAATTCTCTGCACGGAACGTAGGACCAAAGGTGTAAATTTTTGACATAGCAGATGCATATGTTTCACCGTTTAGCTGGCCAGATACCGTTAGGAATGCTTCTTTACCAAAAAAGTCTTCGCTGTAATCAATTTCGCCTTTATCTGTCATTGGCAGGTTTTGCATATCAAGGGTTGATACGCGGAACATTTCACCTGCGCCTTCACAGTCACTGGCTGTGATGATTGGTGTACTGATCCAGTAAAAGCCTTGCTCATGATAAAAACGATGAATCGCTTGTGCTAAGCAGTTACGTACACGCGTTACTGCGCCAATCATGTTGGTGCGCGGGCGAAGGTGAGCGTGCTCACGTAAATACTCAATGCTGTGGCGCTTAGCCGACATTGGGTAAGTATCTGGATTTTCAACCCAACCTAACACAGTCACTGAGTTAGCTTGAATTTCGAAAGATTGCCCTTGTCCTGCTGATTGTACTAATACACCGGTAACCGACACAGAACAGCCTGCTGTTAAGCTTGTAACTTCATCATAATTATTCAGTGAATTAGGAACTACCGCTTGAATAGGATCAAAACACGAACCGTCATGAACGGCTAAAAATGATATTCCTGCTTTTGAATCGCGGCGTGTACGGATCCAGCCTTTAATGGTTACTTGGCTGTCTACCGCAACATTGCCTTTTAATAGCTCTGAAATCGCTAAATGGCTCATCTTCACTCCAATGATATAAGTTGCCTAACTATATAAATTAATTGTGCGTTACTCATGCATTTATGTATGTAAGGTCACTGCACTTGAACCTTGTATAATACCTAGTAAAGTAAAATAAAAAAACTGTTGTGGGCAACTCTTTAAAAGTTTTTAGTCATGCGCGGTTTTTTTAACCAGTTTTTAGTGTTAAATGGCCACTATTACCATTTGTTACTCTGAAAATTCATCAATTTGTGGCATTATTAGTAAACAAACCAAATTTACGTTTACCATTAATAAAAAATGGATGCTATGAAACAAGTTTTTATTTTACGAGGACTGCCAGGCAGTGGTAAGTCATATTATGCGCAAAATCTCGCTGACGAATTATCGGGCGCAGATGAAAGCAATTATTTTATTTGCTCAACAGATGATTACTTTGTAAACGAGCAGGGTGAATATCATTTCGATAAGTTTAAATTATCGCAATATCATAACGTAAACCTAGCACGTTTTATTAACGCGTTAGCACAAGGTATTGAACTGGTTATTGTTGATAACACTAACATTAAAAAATGGGAATTCATTGCCTATTCGCAAGCAGCGATAGCTTTAGGGTATCAAGTAAAAGAAGTGATTGTTGGTGAAGTAAAAGACAAATCAATGCAGCACTTATATGCCAAGCGCAACAGCCATAACATACCGCTTAAAACCATTAGTAAAATGGCCTACATGTTTGAGTGGTAATTATTAAATGTTAGCTAATACGTCTATATCAGCGTGGGTAATGGCATCTAAATGTGCGGTGATTTTTTCACTGCTCCAATCCCACCATGCAATCGCTAAAAATTGATTGATAGTTGTTTCATTAAAACGCTTTTTTATTACTTTTGCAGGATTACCGCCTACAATGCTATAGGCAGGTACATCATTGGTTACCACAGATTTACTCGCTATGATGGCGCCGCTGCCAATTTTTACCCCCGGCATAATAGTGGCGTTGTAACCAATCCATACATCATTACCTATTTCAGTATTGCCCTTGAAAGGTAAGTCACCTTGTTGAGGAGCAGACTGTTCCCAACCGTTGCCAAATATAAAAAATGGATAAGTAGAAAAGCCGGAGGTTTGATGGTTAGCCCCATTCATTATAAAAGTAACGTCTTTAGCTATGGCGCAAAACTTACCAATAATGAGACGGTCTCCGATAAAATCGAAATGGTAGAGCACATTTTTTTCAAAATGTTCAGGCCCATCAGGGTCGTCGTAATACGTGTAATCACCTACTTCTATATTAGGTGACTTAATAAAGTTTTTTAAATAACCTACTTGAGGAAAACCGTCCATAGGTGATGGATTGTTTGGATTTGGTCCGTTCATGGTTTCCTCTCAAGTAAGATAAATAGGCTACTAGCTTTTAAATGCCGCCAATGGGTGAGATGTACTGAGCGAAACATGTACCTTGTCACCTGGGTGTACAACAACCTCATGGCTTACTCGGCTAGTTACCACGGTTTCGCATGCAAGTTTAACCGCGCATAAACGGCTACCGCCTTCAAAGCGTACCCAAATTACTTCACCATTATTACCAATACTGCTTTGTACTAGTAACACATCGTCTGGGCGTAATAATACGTCAACCTCACCAGTGTCACAATCAACGCCGTTTGCAGGCACATTACCAATATCGGTAAGCGCTTGGCCGTTATTTAGGGTTCCTTTTATAAAGCTGGCTTCACCTAAAAAGCGGGCAACAAAGCGGTTGTTTGGTGTACTAAAACACTGCTCTGGGGTATCAATTTGTTGTATTTTACCGCCTTTTAAAACACCCACACGATCGCCCACCGAAAGCGCTTCTTCTTGATCGTGCGTTACCCAAATTGCCGGTACACCAGCTTCTTTTAATGCGTTGCGTATATCCCAACGCAACATATCTTTTAAGGCAGCATCAAGGTTAGATAACGGCTCATCAAGTAATACAAAGTCAGGTTGGTGGGCAAGGGTACGTGCTAATGCTACGCGTTGCTTTTGCCCGCCTGACAGTGTGGCTGGTTTTTTATGCCTAAATGCATCTAAACCAAGAAGTTTTAGCCAGTGATCGGCAGGGCTGCTGTCTTTTAATTTAAAACATACGTTTTGTTCAACCGTTAAATGGGGAAACAATGCAAAGTCTTGAAACACCATACCCACGCTGCGTTTTTCAGGCGCCACAGTATGTTTTGGCGTAGCAGTCCATTTAGCCACTTTAATTTCACCGTCGCTAATCGGTAAAAGCCCCGCTAGCGCTTGTAAAATCGTACTTTTTCCGCAACCTGTTGGACCAACAAGCATTAATATTTCGCTTTCACCTAGGGTGAAATTTAAATCGCTAACAACACGGTTACTGCCATAATCTATAGACAACTGACTTACAGATAGCATTTTTTATAAATCCTTAATGTTCAAACTGGTTGCGTTTTTCGCCAGACATCATAATAGCTAAAGCACCCGCAGAAATCACCACCAACAATAAGCCAGGAATAGCAGCACGGCCAAAATAACCAGCTTCATAAACACGCCATAAGTAGGTAGAAAGCGTTTCAAAGCCGGTGGGGCCTAATAAAAGTGTGGCTTCTAATTCACGCATTGACTCTAAAAAGACCAAGGCCCCACCTGCAATAATACCACGCATAGTTAGGGGCAAAGTAATACGCGTAAAGGCTTCGCGCGGGTTTGCGCCTAATACCCGCGCTGATTTTACCAAACTAGGGTCAAGGTGCTCGGTGCTGGTACGCACAGAACCTACCGCAAGTGGTAAAAAACGTAGCATATAAGCAATAATCAATAAGCCCAGCGTTTGATATAAAAAGGGCAGTTGTAAGCCGCCATACACAAGCGCTGTGCCCATAACAATACCCGGAATACCAAAACCAAAGTAAGTAACGCGTTCCATTACTTTACCGGCCTTACCACTTAAAGCCGCATGGGCAACCGGAATGGCAACAATAACCGTAACAATAGCCGCAATGGCTGAAGCGTAAGTTGAATGCCAGGCAATACTAAAATCAAACGAGCTAAAGCCATCACGCACTAACCACAAAGTAAATACTGCTAAAGGTAGGCCAATAGCGAGTAACAAAATAGGTGCAAAGGTGGCAAACATAGCGCCTAGTTGCCATTTTTTAGGGAATAAAATAAGCGAACGACCTTGACGCTCTGAGGCGGTTTTTATTTGTGATTCAATCATTAATAAAAAGCCAACAATCACCATCAGTTGCAGTGACAACATAGCCGCACGGCTTAAGGCAAAAGCATTGTATTCCACATAAATAACACGGGTAAACGTATCTAAGCGCATCATTGCGGGGGTACCAAAGTCAGATAAGGTATACAGCGCAACCAATAATGACCCTGCAGCAATGCCATTTATTACGCGGGGTAAAATAACTTTAAATACGCTTTGCGTCATCGACATACCCAGTGTGCGAGCAGCGTTGACCATACTGGCATCTAAACTAAGTAAAGACGAACGGGTAGTCATCATAACAAACGGAAAAGTATACAAGGTCATGACAATGGCGGCTCCCGTTAAGCCATACATAGAAGGGGTTTCAAAACCAAGTAAGTTGTTTATTTCACCGCCGGGACCAAATGCAGCATAAAGCGTAAAAGCGCCAATGTAACTGGGAATAGCAAGCGGGGCTGCAAACACCACCAGCCAAAACTTTTTAAACGGTAACTGCACATAGGCGCTAATGAATGCCAAGGGCACACCAATTAAAATTGAACCTAATACAGTTAATCCCATTAACGACAGGGTATTGCCTAAAATAGTTAAATTATGGCTATCAAAAAAAGAGCTTGCGTCAGAGGCAAGCGTAATTAAAACAAAAATAGGGGTCAGGGTCACTAGCGCTGCAAGCAGCGCCATTGGGTAAGATGTAGGTATTCGCATTATAAAACGCCGCTGCTGCGCATTAAATCTATAGTTGGGCGTAAATCAGCCAACTGGGTTAAATCAATTTTAGGTGGCGAAATACTGGTTAACTTAGGCAATCCATCGGGTTGAGTAATGCCATTAACCAAAGGGATTTCATAGGCTTCGCTTGCTAAATAACTTTGCACTTCAATGCTAAGTAAATAGCGCATAAAGTTGATTGCCAGTGGGTCTTCAGATAACGATAAAATACCTGAAGCGTTAACTAAACAGCCAGCATCATTTTGCGTAAAGGCTAAATCAAGTTTTGCATCGGGTTTACCTGATTTTAAGCGCAGCGTGTAGTAATGATTGGCAAAACCAATGTCTACTTCACCACGTTCAACGCCCATTACCACACCGAGTTCACCGGCGTAGGTTTTAGAACGTTTTTTAACTTTTTTGAGCCACTTAGCAGTTTTATCATCACCTTCTAAAAGTCGCATAGCAGTAATGAACGATTGAAAAGAAGCATAAGCAGGCGCCCAACCAATACTTAAATCACTGTCGGCAATGTCCATAATGCTTGTTGGAATTTGCTCTTTGGTTAAACGCTCAGTATTAAAAGGCAAAGTACGTATACGACCAGTTACAGGTGCCCATTCATCGTATCTAAATTGTGGCTGTAATTGCGCTGATAAATCACTCGGCATGGGCTTGGCAAGGCCCGCATCGGTAACTAAACCAATAGCGCCCGAATCGACAGCCCAAAATAAGTCGGCACGTTTAACCCCTGCATTTGCTTCGGCAACAATGGTGTTGGCAAGCGCTGCGGTAGGGCCGCGACGAATGGCAAGGTCAAGATCAGGGTTCTTTTTTTGAATGGCTTGTAATACGTTTTCGTATAAGCCACCTTCACCACGGCCTAAATAAAGCGTCAATGCACCTTTTAATTTAGGCAATGTATCAACAGACACGGGGTTTGCAATAGCAATATCAGCGGCAAAAGCGCGTGAAAGCGATAGCGGTAAAGCACCCGCTACCCCTAACGCAGCTAAGCCTTGAATAAAGGTTCTGCGTTTCACTTAAAATACATCCTTACGTGCTTTTTCTGCTTTTTCAATCAGCGTTTGAGCGCGGCTTAGTTTGGTTTGCATATCAACAACCACATCACGAACTTCATCAACACTTTTATTATTAGAAATTGCTTGTGGAAGTGTTACGTTAAAGTCTTTTTCTAGAACTTCTACTAACTTCGCGTCTTGCTCAATTAGTGTACCTTCAACACCTTCAAATAAATGTAGGTAAGTGTCGTGCACTATGTTGGTGGCTTCATCGCTTAAACGTTCTGCGTATTTAGCGACCACTCGGTCTAATTTATGTTTAATTTCGTCGATAGTCGCGCTTTGCGTCATTTCTTTGGTTGCTGTTGCTTTAACGCTATCTAGTAACCCTTTTTGTTGAAACTTAGCCGCCAGTTTAACTGCGCCTAATCCTTGCCATAGGGCATTATTCATTGCTTGTTGTTGTTTGCGTACTTCTAGCGCTGGTTTTTTATTATCGATAGCCATTTTTATGCCATACAAACCTTGCCAAATAGAGGCATAGACAGGCACGTAATTAGTTTCTATTGCGCTGTGGAATTTAACTGATTCCCAGTACTCAACCAAATCATCACTATTAACTGCTTTTGCGCCTTTTTTCTCGTAATCGCTTACCATGGTATCGACTTTAGAGATCATCCATTCAACGTCTTCATTGTAAGTTTTTAAATTAGCTTGAAGGTGATTAACATGCTCACCAATAGGGCCATTAGCAAATACAGGTTGTGCAAAAATCGCAGAGGCGAGTAAAAAACTTGCACTTAATGTCTTGGCAGGCTTAAGTAATATTTTCATAGCAAGTGAGTCCATAAATGTTATTGTAAATGATAGGCATTATCATATCCCTAAAGATCACTCAGATCAACACACTAAATGACAGGTCAGGGCTAAAAATCCCAATGTTTTGGGACGAATAGGCAGCAAACTAATTATTTGCATAAATTTTAACGTAACCCTTAATAATAGTTAACCTATCTATACGTAATGTTTACCTTTTATGGCGTTATAAATAGTATCACATAAAGCGCGAATACTGTTTTTGTCACTTATATACGGTGGCATTAGATAAATTAGCTTACCAAAGGGGCGTATCCATACTCCTTGAGATACAAAATAAGCCTGAATTTTAGCGACATCAATGCTACCAGCCTCTTCTGTAAGCTCTACTACGCCAATAGCTCCTAAAGTACGTACATTCGCCACGGCGCTGAGCGCTTGGCATTTATGCAGCTGCTGTAATTGAGTATTTATTTCGCTGATACGGTGTTGCCAGTTTTGGCTTAGTAATAAATCAATACTGGCGCAGGCAACAGCGCAGGCCAGCGGATTTCCCATAAATGTAGGCCCGTGCATCAAAACCCCAGCTTCTCCTTCGCTGATTCCTGTGGCTATTTTGTCGCTAGTTATGGTTGCCGAAAGGGTCATTGCGCCACCAGTCAGCGCTTTACCTATACACAGTATATCGGGCTCTATATTGGCATGCTCTACAGCAAACAATTTGCCGGTGCGGCCAAATCCGGTGGCAATTTCATCGCAAATAAGCAGCACATCATATTGAGTGCAGAACTTACGCACACAGGCTAAATACTCAGGATGATAAAAATTCATCCCCCCGGCGTTTTGCACAATAGGTTCAATAATAAACGCGGCGACTTGCTGGTGGTGCTTTAAAAAATAGCTTTCGAGTTCATCGGCCTCAGCTTGATTAAACTCACCATTAAACTGGCTAATAGGGGCAGGCACAAAAATATGCTCAGGCAAAAAACCAGCGTACAAACTATGCATAGAATTAATAGGATCGCACACACTCATCGCTGCTAACGTATCGCCATGGTAGCCTTTGAACGGGGTCATTAATTTTTGTTTTGTTGTAACCCCTTGGCTTAACCAATATTGCAGCGCCATTTTTATCGCTACTTCCACACTTACTGAGCCACTGTCGGCTAAAAACACCTTTGTTAATCCCTCTGGCGTTATCGCTACCAGCTTTTTACAGAGCTCTACTGCCGGCTGGTGGGTTATGCCACCAAACATTACATGGCTCATTTTATTTATTTGGGCTTGCATCGCTTCATTTAAAACCGGATGGTTATAGCCGTGAATAGCACTCCACCATGAGGCCATACCGTCAATAAGTTGTTCGCCCGTTTCTAAGTGAATAAGGTTGTGACTTGCATACGTTACGGGGTAAACCGGAATAGGTTGAGTCATTGAGGTGTAGGGGTGCCAAATGTGCTGACGATCAAAATCAAGGTCTATCGTTTGTTTATTAATCATATGTAAACTTTAACTAAGTGGGCTTCGTTGACAATGGTACGGCAATACGTATTCTAAGCCAATAACACCAAGAGCAAAAAATAAAAGAGAGTATTATGGAGCTTGCAACAGTTCGACACGATTGGACCCACAGTGAGGTGAAAGCCTTATTTGAAATGCCATTTAACGATTTATTATTTAAAGCCGCCTCTGTGCATCGCGCTAATTTTAATCCAAACGAAGTACAAATTTCTACGTTGTTATCTATTAAAACCGGTGCCTGCCCAGAAGACTGTAAATATTGCCCGCAATCGGGTCATTACAAAACTGATTTAGAACGCGAGCGCCTCATAGAGGTTGAAAAAGTGGTAGAGCAAGCGCGGTTAGCAAAACAAAAAGGCGCTACCCGTTTTTGTATGGGGGCAGCATGGTCAGATCCAAAAGACAGGGACATGCCATACATTTCGCAAATGGTAAAAGAAGTAAAAGCCCTTGGCCTTGAAACCTGTATGACTTTAGGCATGTTAAATAACGAAAAAGCCCATGCACTGCGTGATGCTGGCCTTGATTACTATAACCACAACCTCGACACCTCACCTGAATACTATGAGCAAATTATATCAACTCGGACATTCCAAGATCGTTTAGACACCATTGGTAATGTGCGAGACGCTGGTATGAAAGTCTGCTCCGGCGGTATTGTCGGTATGGGTGAGCAAGCAAGCGACCGCTATGGCTTATTAATGCAGTTAGCTAATTTACCCCAGCAGCCCGAAAGCGTGCCAATTAATATGCTAGTAAAGGTAAAAGGAACACCGCTTGAAAACGTTGATGACTTAGATCAGTTTGAGTTTATTCGTACCATAGCCACAGCACGTATTATGATGCCCCATAGCTACGTACGTTTATCAGCAGGACGTAATGCAATGAACGAGCAAATGCAATCAATGTGCTTTTTTGCCGGTGCTAACTCTATATTTTATGGTGATAAACTTCTTACTACAGAAAACCCAGAAGCCGATGCCGACATGCAATTAATTAAAAAGCTCGGGATGAACCCAGAAACAGCCGAAGACTATTCTGATGAAGCCGTTGCTGCGTCTTTGTCATCGCAAGTGGCTGATAAAGCAACCGCAGAATTGTTTTACGAAGCGTAAAGTGCTCAGTACTATGGTAATAGTTTAAAGTATCGCGTTGAAGGTTAAAGCATTTATGTCATTTGAATTTATAAACACCCATTTAGATGAACGCAAAGCACAGCAGCTCTTGCGTAAACGCTATGTAGTGCAAAGCGCAACGGCGCGCACTATTACGGTTAATGATAAAACCTACCTTAACTTTGCGAGTAACGATTATTTAGGGTTTGGCGATTCGCCGGTGGAGTTAACCAGTGCGCCATTACTCGGTAGCCACAGTTCAGCATTAGTGACGGGTTATCAACAACCACAGCAAGCGCTTGAGCAAGCTTTATGTAGTGCTTTGGGTTATGAAGCAGGCATGTTGTTTAATTCGGGCTTTAGCGCAAATAGCAGTGTGATTAAAGCCTTGTTTCAAGATAAAGCGACAGCGCAACACAGTGCGATTTTTCAAGATAAACTCAATCACGCCAGTTTAATTGATGGCGCATTACACGCCAACGCCGCGTTAATACGCTTTAACCATAACGATATAAACCATTTACGCTCACGGCTAGAAAAATCAAAAGCGCGCAATAAGCTCATTGTGTCTGAAGGTGTGTTCTCCATGGATGGTGATACCGCGCCAATTAAAGCGCTATTTACCTTAGCAAAGCAGCATAACGCCTGGCTAATGATAGACGATGCCCATGGTTTTGGTGCTTTAGGAAAATCGGGGCTAGGCAGTTGTGAAGCCTTAATTGCAGCCGACAACTTGCCCGATATTTTAGTGATCACCTTTGGTAAAGCGGTTGCTAGTAGTGGGGCGTGCGTATTAGGTTCGCAGCATTTTATAGATTACATGCTGCAGTTTAATCGTGATTATACCTACTCAACCGCTATGTCACCGTTTATTGCCGCTCATACTTTGGCACGTATTAAAAGCATAAGAGACGCCAACGACAGGCGAGCCAAATTAAACGCTAATATTGCGCTGTTTAAACGCCTAGCAAAAGAGCAGCACATTGCGTTAATGGACTCAAACACCGCGATTCAACCAATTGTTTTAGGCTGCGCCGAGCAAACGTTAAAAGCCAGTGAGCAACTAAAGCAGCAGGGCATTTGGCTAACGGCTATTCGCCCGCCAACTGTTTTACACAATACCTCGCGTTTACGTATTACCTTAAGTGCAGCCCACACTCATGACGATATAAAACAACTCGTTGGTGGTTTACAAAAGGTTATTTCATGATAAGCCCGCAGGCAATTAAAACTAAGCCACTTAGCCCTACAACTGTGTGTATAGCTGCTCAGGTTTTAAAAAAAACCACGGCGCATAACTTTTCAAAAGCAGCAAACAGTTACAGCCAGCATGCCAATGTGCAAAAACAAGCGGCAAATGATTTATTTAAACTCATTACTGCAAACCCTAAAAGGCTCTGTGTTGACCTAGGCGCTGGGCCGCTTGTTAATACTCAGGCTTTAAGGGCATTATTCGGCCAAGTTGTTGCCATAGATTTGAGTTTTAACATGCTAAAAAGCAGTGATTTAAACACCCCAAAACTGTGCGCCGACATGGATAATTTACCGCTGCAAGCTAACAGTATTGACGTGCTATTTAGTAATTTTGCGCTGCAGTGGTCTACTAATTTTGAAATATTAATGCACTCGCTTTACCAAGCATTAAAACCAGGCGGGCAAGCCTATATTAGTACGGTTGTTGCAGGGTCATTAAACGAGATCAAAACCGCCTTTGCAGTGCTTGATTCACACAATCATATTAATCAGTTTGCAAGCCATAATAATATAAACCAATCGGTCGAAAAGGCCGGGTTTAAGATCAACGCATCAAAAAAAGTCATCTATACCGATCAGCACAGCAGTGCATTAGCGGCTATAAAATCGATTAAAGCCATTGGTGCCACAGCACAAAATCATGCAACAAGTCGTCGTGGTTTATTAACTAAATCAGCGCTGCAAAAAGTATGTGATGCCTATCCGATTATAAACAATAAAGCCCATGTATCTTACCATGTAGTATTGTTATCATTAGAAAAAGCCCAGTAAAAATAATAAGGCCATGCCATGAACCAGTTTTTTATTACCGGTACCGATACCGACGCCGGTAAAACCCATGTAACCAGTTTGCTGTTGAAGTTACTCGCGCAACATAAACAGCGCGCCATAGGTTTTAAGCCGATTGCCTCTGGGTGTGAAATGGCGTTTGAGCAGCTCGTAAACGCCGATGCACTAATGCTAATGGAAAGTGCCACAGTCAGCGCTAAATACGACATAATTAACCCATTTGCATTTGCGCCGCCAATAGCTCCCCATATAGCTGCAGAGCAAGCGGGACTAAACATAACAGTAGAAAAGCTCAGCATGGCTTATCAACATGTTAAGCAACAAGGCGCCGATTACCTGTTAACAGAAGGCGCGGGTGGTTGGGCTTTACCTATTAATAATAACGAGTATTTATACGACTGGGTAAAAGCAGAGCAACTGCCTGTAATATTAGTGGTAGGGATGAAACTAGGCTGTATAAATCATGCATTACTCACTGCAGCACACATGCAAAGCTTAGGGGTTAACTGCATTGGCTGGATTGCAAACCAAGTTGATGCCACTATGGATGAATACCAAGCAAACCTAGATTCACTGAAAACACGTTTACCATTTCCACTGCTTGCCATTAGCCCATACACAGAGCAAACTCCTAAATTACAAATTTATAAAACCCTGCTTGAAAAATTATCCATAAATCCATAAATAACCCTTGTGTTGTGACATAGTTTGTCACAGAATAGCGCTGACGTTATGACATAGTGTGTCATAACGCAGTGATTGCTCAAAGCCGATCAAACATAGTAAATCGCCCAGCAATAAATGTTATTTTTGGAGAACTCGTATGAAACGTGTATTTTTGTTTTTATTAACTAACCTCGCGGTTATGTTGGTATTAGGTGTTGTGCTTTCAATAATAATGAGTGCGCTGGGCTTAAGCCATCGTAGCTTAGGTGGTATTTTATTAATAGCTGCTGTATTTGGTTTTGGTGGGTCGTTTATTTCTTTATATATGTCGAAATGGATGGCGAAAAAATCGACCGGTGCACAGGTTATTACAAAACCAAGTAACGAAACCGAGCAGTGGTTAATGAATACCGTTGCTACGCAAGCTAAAAAAGCCGGTATTAATATGCCTGAAGTGGCTATTTACGACAGCCCAGAAATGAACGCTTTTGCAACCGGCCCAAGTAAAAATAACTCGCTGGTGGCGGTAAGTACGGGTTTATTACACAGCATGACCCAAGATCAAGCCGAAGCGGTGCTTGCACACGAAGTATCGCACGTGGCTAATGGCGACATGGTAACGCTAACGCTTATTCAAGGCGTGGTTAATACCTTTGTTATTTTTGCCGCAAAAGTGCTGGCGGGCATTGTAGATAATTTTATAAATAGCGATGAAGAAGAGGGCGGCAGCAGCTGGACTTACTTCTTATTCGATATGTTATTCCAAGTATTATTTGGTGTATTAGCCAGTGTGGTGGTTGCCCATTACAGCCGTAAGCGTGAATTTGCAGCCGACAACGGTGCAGCTCAGTTGGTAGGCGCAGACAAAATGCGTTCAGCCCTTGAGCGATTAAAGCAAAACCACCCATCGCAATTAGAAGGCTCAATGATGGCCTTTGGTATTGCCAGTGGTAAAGGCATGGCTGAGTTGTTTTCATCTCACCCACCGCTTGATGCACGTATAGACGCACTACGTCGTTAAAAAATTCAAGTTTTTCACAGTACTTGTAAACAAAAAGCCTGCATTTGCAGGCTTTTTTATGTTTAATAGTTTTTATTGCGATTGAATAATGTCAGTAATGCCCTCTGGCGAGAGTATTTCAATCCAGTAACCGTCAGGGTCTTTAATAAAGGCGAGGCCCTTCATTGAGCCGCCATCTGGCTGTTTTACAAACTCCACATCGTATTTAGCAAAGCGCTCACAGGCAGCGTAGACATCGGGTACGCTAATACCAATATGGCCAAAGCCTTTTGGTTCTTCATTACCACTATGATAACCGCTAAAGCTGTCGTCGTTTTCAGTGCCCCAGTTATGGGTAAGCTCAATGAGTGCAGGGCGGCGAAACACCCACTGGGTTTTTTCTTTATCATCGCCTTTTGGCATATCTTGCTCATAGCCTAAAAAGTACAAAGTAAACTCCATACCAGGAAAGTCATACTTTCCTAATAGTTTCATGCCCAATACGTTTTCATAAAATGCCAGCGACGGTTTTGGATCTTTAATACGCAACATGGTTTGCTGCATCACAAAGCCCTCAGTGGCCTGTGCAATTTGCTCTGGAGATTCGTTATAGCTAGACATGAGATAATCCTTAATAAAATGATTGAAAAAACCTTAATGGATTTAAAAAGGCAGGGTGTACGCTCATCATAATAAACAGCAGCAAAAATTAAAACCACCTTGCTAAATTACCAACCAGTTAGTTGGGTGCTTTGTAAGCGGAAAATGGCATATTTATAGATACTGGTTATTTATACAGTGGTGGTGTTTTGTCCAATATTACTGATCTCCACCATTTTGGGGTATTTCTGCATTTATGAAGTATGAGCCGTAGTTAACTAGTTGTTTACAGGTGTTTATTTGAGGGCTAAGATAAATGCAATGTAATATACGGACATTTGTCGGTTTATAAAACGACAAATGTCGTAGACAAAGTTGTTATGTAACTAAGGAAAGTGATGCAATCTGAGAGTCAATCTTCAGAATTACGCCAATTGATTAAAGATGCTCGGTGGGCTATTTGGCTTTTCGTTATTGTTAATTTTTTCGTGTTAGTTTTCTTCCTTCTTGACGGCATATTTAACGAATTCGTATTTGTCTTATTGTTCATTCAATCAGCGCTTTTAATTTTTTGGCTATTACCTGTGTTTTGCTATCAAGTCTTTATCAAAAAGTTACGTGTTAAATTAGCTATGTATAAGGCATTGGCGTCGTACAAAGAAGCAACAGGTCACGTTTCGTGGTAGCGTTACATAACAAGCTAATAAACAAGGACAAAAAACAGTTTGCTGTTTTCGTTCCTCAACATTTTAGCAAACAATTTTTTGCCAATTATTAGGGCGTTAGGCTTAAAAGGAGATTAGGTGGAAAATAAATATATCGCATATATGGGAACAGATAATCTACTCTGTAAACCAATAATTGATGGTGAGCGAATTAGTTTAATCAGCTTTCAAGCTATGTATATGGCAGGATTAAAAGAAACTGATCTGATTCCTAAAATGATAATGGATTTAGAACAAATTCAAGTCCTAGATTATACTCAGATTCCTGAAATCGAGCGGGAGCAAGTTGATTACATTAGTCAAAAATTGAGGGTATCACCATTTGCTCCTGAGGACTTGGCTTTTTTAGCATTAAAATCATTGTATTGCTATTCTTGGGATAATTTGACTTTCCAAGAAGATGCCATATTAGCTTTAAAAGTTGAGAGTGCTTTAAATCATATACTTAAGAAAATTTCTGTGGAAATCGCCGGTGATTTGATTTATCAAGATTCTCTACTCCCTTACTGGGTTAGGTTAAGTTACCTGCGAGTTATGTCAAAAATTCCAGAAGAAGTTATCGGTCGGAGCAATTTAAAATCTGTAGCATGCTTTCCGAATAAGAAAAAATCATTTAATGCATTTTCTACAATGTTACAGAGCTCCTCTGTAGTTGGTTTTAATTATGCACTGGAACCAATACTTAAGATACTAAACCGTTTCCTTATTCACTTTTATTCTACACAGGATCTATCTGGAAGTAGTAGGATCGCACGTGCATGGGGTGAAATATTACCTGTTGTTCGTTATTTCAATAATGACGCTAGTGCTAGTGACCTAGTGTCAGGTTGTATACTTATAAGCCAAGATGACGCTACTACAGTGCACCGCTTAGTTGCAGACCAAATTGATTTCATCATGATGCATGAGTTAGGGCACTTATTTCATGCTCATCCAAGAAAGCTATCGCAGATTGTGGGAATTGAAGATGAGTTAGAAAAGCGACACGAGTTAGAGATTGAAGCGGATAAATTTGCTCATGAAATATATAAATCGTGGTGTTATGAAGCATATGATAATCCGGAAAAATTAGAAACAAAGCTAAACGAATATGCAGCTTTAATAGAAGCTGTAGAGTTATTGTTTATATTCATGAGATTTGTCGATGAATCTAAATCTCTAATTAATGAAAAAGTGGGAAGAAAATCTACCAGCTCGACTGAAAGTACTCATCCGTCTTCTGATACACGACTTTCAGTGTTACGAAAACTTTCAGGATTAGAAGTCAACTCGCCAATAGTACAATATGCCGAAACGTTTTTTGACGATATCCTATGTTATATCAGTGGGTTAAGTGAAGAAGAAATACAAATAGGACTAGAGCCTGTATATATGAGAGCCTAACAAACTGTTTAAGAGTGATTCGCAACGCGTGGCATTTTTACTATGCGTTGCGTTTGGTGTTTAAGGTGGTATGCGGCGGCTTTGGTATTGCGTTGCTCACACCTTGACAGGGCGTTAAATTGCTAATGGAGTTTTGACCATCCGCGACATTTTAGTAACTGATCGTTCAGTAGCAGAGTTCTGCTCAACATTCGATTCAGAAATAACTGAGATAACAAATTTACTCGAACAAAGCGAGTCATGCTTTGAGCACTACTTTAGTGAGCCTGAAAAACAGAAGTACAAATGGGTTCAGGAATTCACTTTTATGACCATAGAGTCTCTTGTTACGGCAACAAGGCTTTTGATTGAAGGTCATATTAATGCTTCAGGTAATACGATGAGAATTTCATATGAATCTCTTTGTTTAGCAATACTACTTAGTGCAGAGAATAATGTATTAATTAGTGAGAGTAAAAAAGCAAAACCTGTAAATTTTTATAAGTCTTATTTACAAGGAAATAAAAATACAAAAGCTCATAAAGCCATAGGTAATGTTTTATTAAACGCTGAGACTTTAGGTTTAATTGAAGGCTATGAATGGCTCGAACAAGCAAAAAATTTTTATAATGGTTATAGCCACGCATCAATAATGACAATGGGTTCATTGATGTTACCTTCGGGCAAGCCAATTATTGCAGGTGGTTTTTATAATGAGAAAGTAGGCTTATACAAAGATCATTTAAACTTCGTACTCAGGTTTGCAAAACATCTACCCAAGCTTATTGAGGTAGTAGCTTTGCGCAATTTAACAAGCGCTTTAAAAGGAACAAAAACAGTTGGTTAGGTTCCGCTTCACATTATAACCAACAATTTTTGTCCGCTTAAGCGGGCGTTATAACTCAGGCGAGTCATGAGTAATTTTTCAAAATTAGATGAAAATGATTTCCTAATATCTGTTTTTAAGGATGGAGAGGTTGCTTTTTCCGACATTAACGTTGAAAGGTTAGCTATTGAGATTCCTGAAGATGTTGAATTGACTGAATTTCGGTATTACATCCAGAAAGTAGGGTTTTACTTAGTCAACACTATCTCTTGATGAAAACCAAAGGGGTCAAATCTTGACTTTAGACATCAAATTCATGCGGCAATCTTATAAGCTGTTTTTAAAATAAAATGCTGGTGGCTCACTATATAATTAATTTCTAAGTCAAATTAAGGAAAAGGATTTTTTATGAAAGGCATTAATTATGAAAGGTATTAAACGTATTTGGTTTTGGTTTACGCTAGTTGTGTGCCCATTATTAATTATTTTAGGTGTAGCTACCTTTGCACAGTTATTTGGGCAGTACATGTATTCTCAGCAATTTAGTTTTTCTTCGCTATCTAGTTTTCAAATTGTATTTATGGGGGGCGGAATTTGTGCCTTTTCTGTATTTATAAACACATTAAAAGAGGCAAAAATACGCTTTTTTGCAAAATGAGTTAGTTAATAGGGAAAAGTGAGGTTGTTGGTGGGCTCTCCAAGATGTGCTTGGTTTTAAGCCTCTTTTAAAACCGATGTAAAATTATTAACAGCTATTAAATGGATGATTCAAGGATGAACAAAGGATTATTAAAATCGTGGAATGACGATAAAGGCTTTGGCTTTATTAAATCAACCACACTGCAACACGATACCTTTATACACATATCGTCGCTCAAACATATGAGCCGTAAACCTAAAGTGGGCGACATTATTTACTTTGAGGTAGCGACTGAGCCTAACGGTAAAACTAAAGCTGTGAATTGCCGTATTGAGGGCGTACTCGCACAACCACATATAAACACTTCAACAAGGCCGGTTAGAATAAGTAAAACCTCAGGTAAGAACTCACCGTTAATGAAACTTATAACACTTGGTATTATTTTTAGTATTGGTTTTAGTGTGTATAAAACCGGTTTTTTAAATACCAAGCAAACACCTGTAGTGACTAATGCTAACTTAGAGTCATTTATGCCCACTAGTTCAAGCTCACTTAATAAAACACAGCAAGCATTTCGTTGCGATGGCCGCCAACATTGTAGCCAAATGACCTCGTATGAAGAGGCATTATTTTTTATTCAACATTGCCCAAATACCAAAATGGACGGGGATAAAGATGGCGAGCCTTGTGAACGGCAGTTTGGGAATAGGTAGTTTTTATATTGGGGTTATTAATAAACTAAAAATTAGTTGATGCCTGTTAAGTGGAATACGATTTTTAGTAATACAGTTATAAATAGCTGGTGGATTAAAAGCCATTTACCATGGAGGTTGTTATGTTTAAAGTAATAATTGGATGTGCTGTTATATTTTCGTTTGTTTGTATGTTACTCGCCGTCGCACCTTTTACGCCTGCGATATCAGGATCATTTATAATGCTGTTATTTGCAGGAGCTATTGGATACAAGGGCTATCTGCAATCAAGTTTAATACTGCTGTTAATTAACACGCTGGCAGTTATTGGCAGCCCAGCTACAGATATAGACAACACTGATACATTACTGTTTTTACCGATATTATTTTCAATCTCATTTGGTGGTGTTTTATTAGGCGTAAGAAAGTTAACTTTAAAACACGATTTGTAGACGAATGGCTTGGTGAGGTTTGAGGTAAGCTTTTTGTTATTAAGCAATAAGGTGTAGCAGCGCTTTGCTCCCTGTTTTTTCTCTAAAAGCAAAGCGTCTGTTATTTCTCCTTGTGAATAAAGCCCTTAAATAGCTATTACAAACTTAAAGTTAAAGCGCTTCAAAAATGGCTGCAATGCCTTGCCCGCCACCAATACACATTGTGACTAGCCCATATTTGCCTTGAATTCGTTTGAGTTCATACAAGCATTTGGTTGTTAGTATGGCACCCGTTGCGCCAACAGGGTGGCCTAATGCAATGGCACCACCATTCGGGTTTACCTTATGGGCAGGAAAGTTTAATTCGTTTGCAACGCACAGTGCTTGTACTGCAAATGCCTCGTTAGATTCAATTACATCCATGTCGTCAATGGTTAAGCCTGTTTTTTCAAATACCTGCTGTACTGCAGGAATTGGGCCTGTCCCCATTAAAGTAGGATCAACACCCGCTCTGGCATAACCTACTAATCGACCAAGCGGTTTTAAGCCTTGCTCATTGGCTTTTTGCTCAGACATGAGTACCAACATGGCCGCACCATCGTTTATACCGGATGAGCTTGCTGCGGTAACGGTTCCATCTTTTTTAAAGTAGGGCTTTAATGTAGCGAGCTTATCGGTTGTGGTATCGGCTCGCACGTGTTCGTCAGTATCAAAAATATGAATGCCACTTTTTGATTTTATTTCAATAGGGAGTATTTGCTGTTTAAAATGGCCTGCAGCAATTGCTTTTGCGGCTTTTTGGTGGCTTTTTGCTGCGTAAGCGTCTTGCTGGTCGCGGCTAATAGTGTATTTATCTGCGATGTTTTCAGCAGTTATTCCCATCGGGTTATTATCCCATGGGTCTTGTAATGTGGAGGTGAGTTCATCTTGTATGATGCTATTGCCCATTTTTTGCCCCCAGCGATTACTTTCGAGGGTATAAGCTGAGCTACTCATGCTTTCAGCTCCGCCAGCAAGGGCTGCATCTACATCACCTAATTGAATTTGTTGTGCGGCTTGTATAATGGCTTCAAGGCCAGAGCCACATAATCGATTAAGCGTTACTGCGTGACTACTAATAGGCAACCCAGCATCTAGCCCAATGACTCTTGAAAGGTATGCGTCTTTAGGACCGTTATGAATTACTTTACCAACGACAGTTGAGCCAACTTGGTTGGGTGATAGCTTGGCTCTGGCTAGCGCTTCTTTTGCACAAAGAGTGCCTAGCTCGGCGGGCGTGAAATGTTTAAGGCTGCCACCAAAGCTGCCGATAGCGGTACGAACTGCGCTTAATATAACAACGCTATTGTTATTAAGTTTTGTCATTATTTTCTCTTATTATTTTTATGTTTATAACCACTTTGTGCCGAGCTGTGTTGAGAAGAGCCAAAGAGGTTAATAGTTTTATTAATGCATCAAAGCATAACTTTTCAACAAACTAAAGGACAAGCTTAAATGCCTTATTTGCAAATTTAATCATGGTAGTGTCTGAGATTTTTCGATTGAAACAATCCGTAACATTTAACTTTAACGATATAATAGACATGTAATAAGCTAGCTATTACGATAAGCAAACTTATTAAAAAACGTTGTAAATGCAAGGAGTTATTATGGAAGATAAACCTATTGATAAAAGTATGTTTGAGTCTTTTTTTGGTGAATATTCATGGATGTTTAAGGGGTGTAGCATTGTTGCGTTTGTAATGAGCGTATACATCAGCTTTAATACTAAAGAGTATATTTGGACGCTTCTTATTAATGGCGATTTTAATTCTACAATGTTGGTTATGGTACTCGGTTACTTGTCTGAATTTAGATATCGCTTTATTAAAGAATCAAGAAATAACTGATAGTTGCTAATTCAAACTATGTTATTAAGCACTGGGTATTAAAGATGAATGCGTTCATAAAATGGTTGATTTTAGCTGCATTAATTATTGCTGCTATTGCCTGTTTTTCGTATGGTAGCACCACTGGCTTATTTATTTTTATTATTGCGGGCTTTGTTTTTGAAATAGCATTTTGGTTTAAGGTGTTTCCTATAAAAAAGAAATCATCATGATAGGAAGCCTATTTAACCGCCTTGAAAAATGAATTGTTTAAGTGGGCTTGCAGCTTTGAGAATAGAATAAATAATTGGGCTGCCTAGTTTGCTTATATATTAGAAAGACTGCAATTTTTGCAGCCTTTTGGTTTATAAACTCAGTGGGTAACTCGATCGCCCCAAATATCTTCTAAGCGACTATCACGGCCACAACGCCAGCGATAGGTGTTATAACGAATAGGATTATTTTTGTAGTAATCTTGGTGATAACTTTCATCGCCTTTTATCGGGTAAAAGGTTTTAGCATCGAGAATAGGGGTTACTACCGTTTGCTCAGGAAATTCGTTAACTACCGCTTGTTTAGATTGCTTAGCTAATTGTCGCTGTTGCTCATTAGCAACAAAAATCGCACTACGGTAGCTTGGGCCTTTATCACAAAACTGACCTTTTGCGTCAAAAGGATCAATATTCACCCAGTAATGGTTTAAAATATCTTGATAGCTTAATACATTAGTGTTGTAGGTAACCAGAACAGCTTCGTAGTGGCCTTGGTGATTACCATTGTAGGTTGGATTTTTAAGTTCACCACCAGTAAACCCTGAGATCACATCGGTTACACCTTCGAGTTTTTCAAAGTCACTTTCCATACACCAAAAACAGCCACCGGCTAAAATAGCTTGTTCGGTTTTAGCGTATGTTATTGAGCTAAACAAAATCCCCATAGAGGTCAATGCTAGCGCTAATGTGTGTTTCATAAAAATGTTCACCTTTAGTTATGTATAAATACTTGTATAGTAAGACCCGCTAACTTTAAAAACTCTTTCATTACAAAGTTGCTTAAGGGTTTGAACTCACTTTATATAAAACGGATGCGAGATATGAAAAGTTTAATGACGAATGATCATTTGCATGATGAATTATTAATCATTTTACAAAACAACTTTGCTCCCTCAGGGTATAAACTACCAAACGCTGATGAGTTGATACCTCATAATCAAAATGCCCAATACCATGGCTATGCATTTACTTTAAACCAAAAACGTATAATTTACAGAAAAGCTAAAGTTACACCCGACAGACCTGGCGCTTTTTTAGCACTATGGAAACGCCCAGCGGATTTGAGTAATTCTAAACCAATTCCATTTGCCAATGAGTTTGACTATTTATTAGTAGCTGTTTCAAGTGATGGATTAACCACTATTAATAACCAAGTAGCAAATATACAAAAAGGTTTCTTTTTATTTCCGGTTGAGTTGTTAGTTAAAAAAGGCATCGTCACAGGTAGAAACCATAAAGGCAAAACGGCTTTTAGAGTATTTCCGCCTTGGAGCGAAAGTAGGGCATTAAAAGGGACTGGCGCATTTAGTAACTCTGCTAAAGTTACTCAGCGTTGGCAATGCGATTATTTTTTAAATCAGAACCAACATGGCTTAGTTGATATAATAAAGTTAAACAATATTTTAGCTAACGCTGTTTAAATTTGAATTATTAAGTCACTCTACGATCATTGTCATATATAAGGTTGTTTACTAAAGTGAATTATAACCTTGTGTAAATTTGAAAGGGGAAATCATGAACCAGTTAACCGAAAAGTCAATTAGTTGTCCTTACTGCGGCGAAACCATAGAAGTATTAATTGATGTGGCTGATATTGATGAGCAATACATAGAAGACTGCCAAGTGTGTTGTAAGCCGATTTCGTTTGTTGTATTTGAAGATAACGACGAACTTAATGTAAATGTATACAGTGAAGATGACGCGTTTTGAAGGAATCAACAAGGCGAATGACATTACAACCACTTAATAATACGCATATTATCGAGCTAATGAGTTGGTTTAATGATCAACATGACATAACTCAATGGGCTGGCCCTTACTTTAGGTACCCATTTACGGCGCAGACTTTTATTGAAGACTTAAACCTTGATGTCTCGACTTCTTTTGTATTGGTTGGACGACAAAACGTATTACTCGCTTTTGGGCAATATTATCAACAAAAAAACAAATGTCATTTGGCGCGTTTAATAGTAAACCCTATACGAAGGGGGGAGGGAATTGCAGCCACCCTAATTAAAGCATTATGTAAACATGGGCAATTAAACTTAAATGTTAATGATTGCTCATTGTTTGTTTATAAAAACAACCTAGCAGCAGTATCGGCTTATAAAAAGCTAGGCTTTAAAGTTGCTGCTAATACCCCAGAAAATCAAAACTTAAGCCCATTACCAGAAAACTGTGTACATATGGTTAAGTGATAAATTTTGTTTAATTTAGCTATTTTGCTGTTCACGCGCTAATTGGTTAGGCAGCAACTGCTCTACAATTTCTCTCGCTGGTAAGGTGTAACGTACACCATCAAACATAACCGACGTAAACTCGTTAATATTAGTAATGCCGGTAAGGGTCCAACCTTCACCACGTTTTGGGCAGTAAACAGTAGTAGTTGGTTGTATTACTTTAAAATTGTCACTCATAGTTTATCTCAATTAATGCTTGTGAATACGGTATGGTAAGTTAATAATGACGCTCTATAAAGTGCTATTTAAAGCGCGTTTACTTTATTTGGCGTAGGCATGTTTAAAACTATAAAATTACCCCGCGTTACCTTACGTTTAATTACCCACAAACACGGCGCAGCGCTATTAACAATTTTAAATAATCCACTCGTTTATGAGTTTAATGACTATAAAACACCTTTAAACAAAGACCATATTAAACAATTAATTCAAGATGATATAAGCGGATATTACGAAGGTGAAGTGATTCGACTCGCTATTGAACATAATATGAGTGGCAAACTACTGGGTACATGTGGCTTATATAAAATATGTAAACAAACCAAAAGTGCTTATTTGGGCTTCGAACTCGATCCTTTTTATTGGCAGCAAGGTTTAATGCAAGAAGTGCTGCGCGGTTTTATGAGCCAGATACCGAGTGTATTAAAGATAGAGCAATTATATGCAGAAATTCATGGTAAAAACGTACGCTGTTATAACTTGCTTACTAAACTTGGGTTTGTGTTAAACGAGCAATTAAACAATGGTATTTGGCATAAGCAATTAACTAAAATGGGTGACGCATGAGAATAAAAAAAGCGATTATTTTAAATGTGTTGCTTGCTGTTAGTGTATTTGGGGTTACAACAATTGGGTTTAGTTATTACAAAAATGATGTATCAGATTTTGTTGATGTAACCCTAGATTCAAAGGTGCTTAATGAGTCTCGTAAGGTATTTATAAGGTTCCCGGATGATTTTGATAAAAATAAAGCGTATCCACTTATTATAAAAACAGATGGTAATTTTAATTTAGCTAATTGGGATAAAGCGCTAAAAGCATTAAATCCTAAAAGTATATTAAATGAGGCTATTTTAGTTGCTATACCTAATCAGTTTTTTACTGATACCCGAAATCGTGATCTTGTACCACCTTATGCAAGGAAGGACGTAAATACAAATCCTCGACCTAAACATGAAACTTCGCCAGAAATTTTTGGTAAAGCTGATTTGTTTTTAGCTTTTATAGAGCAAGAGCTACTTACTTATTTAGAGGCTAACTACAGGTTAACTGAAAACCGTATATTAACGGGATTTTCGGCAGGGGGCAGTTTTACTTTATATACGCTGCATACCAAACCATCGCTATTTAATGGTTACTTTGCATTTAGCCCTGCGGCTTGGTATGACGATATGACCGTAGTAAATCATCTTAATACCTTTTTACAAGTTAAAACACAGAGCTACTATAGACCCGCCTTATTATATTTTACTGTTGGCGGGGCTGAGCATAAATTAATGCTTGAGGCGTATAATAACTTGGAGCAAAGTTTAGTAAGCCATACTAGTAACTGGTTAGTGTGGGGCAGTAAAGTAAACCCTGATGCAAAGCATAATGATAATCCAGCTTTGAGTATTACGGGGGCTTTAATGGCCTATGATGAATTTATTAATTAATAATATTGTTAAACTTTAATTAAGAGTAGTACTAGCAAAACGGCTTAACTGTATATATGTACAGTTAAGCCGTTTTGCTATAAATTACCTTATTTTATGGTGTAAATGGCTGGTGGATGTAAGGTAACACATGGAAGAACACATCATACTTAATTGTGTTTAAATGTAATCTTAGCAATGGCGTAATATAAATTATCGATTTACTCATAAGTGGAGTGGTGGGTTTATAACGCTTATTGAGTTTGGCTATCTGGATCGTTAAATAAAGAATTTAAATAACAAAAAAGGTGGGCGGTGCTTTATTTATATCAGCACCGATCTATACGTTTAGGACTTAATTACAAAAGCGCTATTTTATTACTTAACTGTCTAAGCATATTTTCAGCATTTGGTAAGGGATCGTTTAACCCATCGACCAAGGTCATAAAATAACAGTCCATCATTACGCTTGCTTTTGTTTCATCAAACTTCGGTTGTTCACTAAAAAGCAGTTGTTTAAATTCATCCATCTGCGCTTTAAAAAAAGACGTTCTCCAAATGATGTCGCTAATTAATAGCTTACTAAATTCACTATTTTCACAATAAAAAGAATAAAGCGGATGAGCGTAATGACGTAACTTTAAGCGAGGGGAGTGCTGCGTATCTAACTGCTTTGCTTGGTTAATAATAACGGCTATTTGTTGTTGCATACCGGCCATCAATAAATCAATTTTATTTTCAAAATGACTAAACACTGTACCTACAGCAACATTGGCTGCAACCGCTATTTCTCTTGTTGATGTGTGATCGTAACCTTGCAGCAAAAATAATTCCCATGCTGAAGCTAAAATTTTATCGCGTGTCTTTTCTTTTTTACTCATTATATTTCAATGCTTTACTTGTTTGTTAAATAAAAGGGCTAAATCATTATTTGATTAATTGAGCGCGCTCAATTAATATTGTGAGCATGCTCATTTTTATAAGGATGTTACATGAAGTTTATCAAACGTGTTATTGGTTATGTACTTTTTATTCCACTAATTTATTTTTATTCTTATTTGCTAGGGCCAATATTAAAAGCAGTTTTAGTCCCAGGAGGGGTTGCTTTTTTATGGCTTATTCTAGGGCCAACAGAGGGGACGCGTGCGTTAAAAAAAGCATTTAAGAAAAAATAGCTCAAGCTTCAACTGATATTAAAGAACGTATCTAAAACCAAAAGCAATACCGTCATCTTCAGATTGCTCCATTAGCGCTTGCTGCTGTTTATTATTACTTTCAAAATCACCAAAGTCTTTACGTGCTTCTACATAAAGTTGTGTGTCTTGGTCAATTAAGTAATGCACACCAATAACTGCAAACTGACGCTTAAATACATCGTTAGGATCGGCATTAAAGTTTGGTTGAATTACGTAGTCATCACCTGCATCAAATAAGTTATAGGCAATAAATGGTCTAAAATCGTTATCAAAGCGATACGACACAAATGTTTCAATACCAATCGCATCTTTAATTAAACGACCTATGTTATCTGTATCGTGGTTTTCGTTTTTGTTGATATTAGCGGCTACATACAAGCCTGGCGCATCAATATTGCCCCAAATAACACCTGCACCATAAATTAAATCGTCAACAGAGCGGGTTGTTCCGTCGCCATACGTTAATTCAAACTCGCCGCGGTTAATACCCGCGGTCAGTTTTAGCTTATCAGTCACGTTATAGGTTACTGCACCGCCAAACGTATAGTTAAATTCAACTTGTTGTGCAGCAGCATCTCCAGACTCAAAATTTGCTTGGCATTGTGATTCTGTAATATTACTTACATCACAAGTATAAAAAGCGCTGTTTTTTAACTGAGTTTGAACACTAAAGTCAAAGTCGTTGTAGCTATTACGGTATTGCAGTGTTTTATCACCACGACCAGTACCATTTACTGCACCATCGTCTTTGTTGTAAGTGTAAACACCGGCAGCGTTACCATCCCATACATAGCTGTAGTTTGTTGCATACACAACATCAAACCACGCACCCCATTGTTTACCAATCGTAATTTGGCCGTATTTATCGTGTTTAAGTCCTGCATAACCTAAACGATTATATAAAAACTCATCTTGAATAGATTCAAAACGGTTGTTGTATACAATATCGCTACTGCCAACAGGGTTGACACCCCATTCAACTAAAGCCATTGCTTCCCAGCCGTTTTTTAGTTGGCGTTTAAAATCAAAATTAATTCGTGAGGCACCATTGACGATTTCGTTTTGACCTTGAGTATTTATCACTCGCGCATCAATATATCCGCCTACTGCGACTGTATTTTTTTCATCCTTAAACACTTCTACTGCTGAAACACTTGGAGCAGCTAAAATACCCGCAATTGCTAGCGATACTAATTTTCTTTTCATTGTGTGTGCCTTGCCTAAATTAAAGACGTTTTTATAATTACTAAATTCGAAGTCGTGCAGACTAGCAAAGCAATAAAAGGCTCAAAAGTGAAAAATTATCAATGATAATTAGCACAAAACACGCGGCTTGTTCATTTTAAGTTAATGCTGTTTTTATTTTGTAGCCGTATAAACTACCATTTAATTTTGGAATAAGACATTAGGCTTAAATGCAGGAGAGGGAGTGTTGAATTTTTTTCATAGTTGCACGTGTCGGCATGGGTAGAGCTAAAACTCTAATACTATAAAAAACGTTAATATAGCCGTATTAATTGTTAATAAAAGTAAAATGCGACCAAGTCGCCTGTAAACGCGATTAAATAATTTATAAAGGGTTTTATGCTAGTTGTTTTTTTATTAAACATTTTTTTACTGCATCAACAGTACAATAATGAGTTTTACTCACCTTTTTAGCACATTTACTCGCCCAGTACTTTGGCTATTTAATTGCTTTTATAGTTAATAAACAGCCACCGTTTACTTTGAGTTTGGTGCTATAAACTTTCATAGAAAAAAACGGTGATTTGGTTTAAACTGCGCGCAATTTAAATACTTCAGTCTCCCTTGGAGGGTAGCGCTATTATTAGTACAGCTAACATCACCATGCAATTTGGTGCTAAACCGTTATTTGAAAATATCTCAGCTAAATTTGGCGAATCAAACCGTTATGGTTTAATTGGTGCTAATGGTTGTGGTAAGTCGACCTTTATGAAAATCCTTAGTGGTGAATTAGAACCATCTTCGGGTAACGTAAGTACTGATCCAAATGAGCGCGTTGCTAAACTAAACCAAGATCAATTCGCCTATGAAGAATATTCTGTTATTGATACCGTGATTATGGGTCATAAAGAATTGTGGGATATCAAACAAGAACGTGACCGTATATATAGCCTACCTGAAATGAGTGAAGAAGACGGCATGAAAGTAGCCGATCTTGAAACTGAATTTGCTGAAATGGACGGTTACTCGGCTGAATCTAAAGCGGGTGAGTTACTATTAGGTGTGGGTATTGCTACAGAGCAGCACTACGGACCTATGTCAGAAATTGCACCAGGTTTTAAACTTCGTGTGCTTCTAGCTCAAGTTTTGTTTTCAGACCCTGATATCATGCTGCTCGATGAGCCTACCAATAACTTGGACATTTATACAATTAAGTGGCTTGAAGATGTATTGAATCAACGTGACTGTACCATGATCATCATCTCGCATGACCGTCACTTTTTAAATTCGGTATGTACGCACATGGCCGATATTGACTACGGTGAACTACGTATTTACCCGGGTAACTACGATGAATACATGTTTGCAGCTACTCAAGCACGCGAACGTTTATTAAGTGAAAACGCGAAAAAGAAAAGCCAAATAGCAGAGCTTCAACAGTTTGTATCGCGTTTTTCTGCCAACGCATCAAAGGCAAAGCAAGCCACTTCACGTGCAAAACGAATTGATAAAATTCAATTAGACGAAGTAAAAGCGTCGTCACGTCAAACACCTTTTATTCGTTTTGAACAAGAAAAGCAGTTATTTCGTAACGCACTAGAAATGACTAGCTTATCTCAAGGTTTTGAAGAAACTTTATTCTCAGGCCTTGAGGGTTTGGTTGAAGTAGGTGAACGCATTGCTATTATTGGTGAAAATGGTGTGGGTAAAACAACATTATTAAACACTTTAGCAGGACGTTTAGCGCCTAAAAGCGGTGAGTTTAAATGGTCTGAAAATGCAAACATTGGCTACTATGCACAAGATCATGCCGATGAGTTTGAAAAAGACATGAATTTGTTTGAGTGGATGGAGCAATGGCAACAAGAGGGCGACGATGAGCAAGTTGTTCGTAGTTTCTTAGGTCGTATGTTGTTTTCACAAAACGATATCAAAAAATCTGTAAAAGTAATATCTGGTGGTGAGCAAGGTCGTATGCTGTTTGGTAAAATCATGATGCATAAACCAAATATCTTATTAATGGATGAGCCAACCAACCACATGGATATGGAATCAATTGAAGCGCTTAACTTAGCACTTGAAGCGTATGAAGGTACCTTGATGTTTGTGTCACACGACCGTCAGTTTGTATCATCAGTTGCCACCCGTATTTGGGAAATTAAAGACGGAAAAGTTATCGACTTTAGAGGTAACTACTCAGAATATTTAGCGAGTAAAGAAGCTTAATTGCTGATTGTTTCGCTGTTTAAAAAAAGCCATGTTTAACATGGCTTTTTTATTGCCTGCTGGTCGCATTAGTGCAGCATTTAAGTATATAATACCCGCCATAAAACCGGACATAAGTCCGCTATTTTTAAAATACATTACTGAGGAGTATTTATGACTGTTGGCATTATTATGGGTTCTAAATCAGATTGGCCAACCATGGAACACGCCGCCCTTATGCTAGAAAAATTTGGCATTGAGTATGAAACTAAAGTGGTTTCTGCCCACCGCACTCCTCAATTACTTGCCGATTACGCAAGTTCAGCCGCAGAACGCGGTATTAAAGTTATTATTGCAGGCGCAGGTGGCGCGGCGCACTTACCGGGTATGGCGGCGGCGTTTACATCTCTGCCAGTTTTAGGCGTACCCGTTAAATCTAAAGCGCTAAACGGTGTAGACTCTCTGTTATCTATTTGCCAAATGCCAAAAGGTGTTGCGGTAGGTACTCTTGCTATTGGTGAGCCCGGTGCTGCAAACGCAGGTTTATTAGCGGCACAAATTTTAGGATGTCAAAATCCAGAAATCTTCGCAAAAATCGAAGCGTTCCGTAAAGAACAAACTGAGACTGTTTTAGCTAACCCAAATCCTGCAGAGTGATCATGAATATTTTAATTTTAGGGGCAGGGCAGCTAGCACGAATGATGAGCTTAGCCGGTGCACCGCTTAATTTAAATGTGGTTGCTTATGATGTAGGCAGCAAAAAGATTGTACATCCGCTTACAAACGAAGTGTACCCAACAACGCTCGAACAGGCGATAGAAAACGCTGATGCTATTACGGCCGAGTTTGAACATATTCCAGATGATGTACTTACACAGTGTTGTAATAGCAATAAGTTTTATCCGGGCAAACAAGCCATTAAAACCGGTGGCGACCGTGCGCTTGAAAAAGCGCTCCTAGATAAAACCGCTGTTGCATGTGCGCCATATCAATTAATTACAGAAAAAGCGCATCTTGAACTCGCGGTTCAAACACTTGGTAAGCCATTAGTCATTAAAACATGCCAAGCGGGTTACGATGGTAAAGGCCAATGGCGTTTAAAATCAGACGATCAAATTGAGCAAATTTGGGCTGAAATGGCTGATTTTATTGCATCAGGCACTGAGCACGCTCCGCACACCATAATTGCAGAAAAAATGATCCCGTTTGATCGTGAAGTCTCTATTATTGGTGCGCGCGATAAACACGGCCATGTTGCTATTTATCCATTAACTGAAAACGAGCACACCGAGGGTGTGTTAACGCTTTCGGTTGCAGGTAAAAACAATAATAGCCAACTAGAGCAACAAGCAATCACGGCATTTACCCGAATTGCGAATGAGCTTAACTATGTGGGTGTACTCGCCATTGAGTTTTTTGATGTGCAAGGTACATTACTGGTTAATGAAATTGCGCCGCGAGTTCATAACTCAGGCCATTGGACGCAACAAGGTGCTCATTGCTCGCAATTTGAAAACCATATGCGCGCTGTTGCCGGCCTACCTTTAGGTAGTACGCAACTTAAGCAACCGACTGCTATGATAAATGTATTAGGCCAAGCACAAATACCTACTGATGTGTTAAAAACTGCGGATGTAACCAGCCATTGGTACGGTAAAAGTGTAAAACCTGGTCGCAAAATGGGCCACATTAATGTATCTGCTGATAATTTACAGCAATTAGGTGAACGCCTTGGTGAACTCGCAATGTGTTTACCAGAGCAAGATTACCCCGGTGTATTAGCTACCAGCAAATCGCTATTATAAGTTAAAAAACAAAGCGATAAATTGAACTTAACTTCAATATATCGCTTTACCTTCTAAAGGTTCTTTTCAATGATCCATCCAAAGTTTCGTACTATTGTGTTTGCCTTTTTTATGGCACTTTTCATGTCAGGTTTTATGTCGTTAGTTATTTCTCTATTTAATGTTGGTATGGTCGATAACATCGTATCTATCTGGCTTAAAGCGTGGTTATTTGCCTTTTGTATTGCCTTTCCAACGGTTATATTTGTTGCCCCCGTTGTCCATAAACTGACTAATAAACTCATTCGCGCTTAACGTTATGATTATCGCTAAATTACATAAACCTGTATTTATAATATTACTGGCTTTGTGCATCACTCCATTTATCGGCGCTGGTAGTGCCTTGGTTATGGGGGCGTTATTTGCGATTACCTTGGGTAACCCGTTTGCTGAGTTATCACAAAAGGCCAGTAAATGGATGCTAAAGTTGGCGGTTGTGGGGTTGGGGTTTGCTGTTGATTTTAATCAGGTAATTGAGGTTGGTCGCAGCTCTTTAGTGTTAACAATTGTCAGTATTACTGCCATAATTGGGCTTGGCGAAATTTTAACTCAAGTGTTTAAACTTAATCGTAACACAGGCGTGTTAATTTCCTTTGGAACCGCTATTTGTGGTGGTAGCGCTATTGCGGCCATGGCACCGGTTATAAAAGCCAAAGATCATGAAGTGGCTGTGGCGCTGGGTATCGTATTTTTACTCAATGGTGTAGGGTTATTATTATTCCCTGCAATTGGGCATTATTTTGAATTAACCCAAGAGCAGTTTGGATTATGGACTGCACTTGCAATTCATGATACCAGTAGCGTGGTAGGTGCATCGGCTACTTATGGTGCAGTGGCACTGAGCATAGCAACAACAGTGAAGCTTACTCGTGCTATGTGGATTATTCCATACACTACGCTTGCGGGTGTGTTTATGCGCTCAGATGAAAAGGCGAGTATTCCATTATTTATTGTAGGCTTTTTATTAGCCGCATTAATTAATACCTATGTGCCGTCGCTTTCATCTTATTGGGAGTTGATAAACATTGCAGCGAAGCAAATACTAGTGATGACACTGTTTTTAATTGGCAGTGGTTTGTCGTTATCGGTACTAAAGCAAGCGGGAATTAAACCGTTTTTAATGGCTGTGATTCTTTGGATCGTGGTTAGCAGTGTTATTTTATTATTAATTATAGATGGATTCATATAATGAGACATGATCTCGGTATTAAAATTATTGGTGGCTTTTTATTGTCACTGGTTTCAGCAAGCTATGTTCACGCAGAGTCATTACGGGTCGCAACGTTTAATGTCAGTATGGATGCAACCAATTACACCGCTAAAAATGAAAAAGTAAAAAGCGATGCCTTAGTTAACGCGCTGCGCTCTGACCACCAGCAAATTAAAAATATTGCTGAAATAATTCAACGCGTTCGTCCAGATGTGGTGCTTTTAAATGAATTTGACTACGTCCCTAAATCACAAGGGATAGAATACTTTAAAACCCATTACTTAAATGTAGGGCAAAACGATCAAGCGGCTATCGATTATCCTTATGTTTACATTGCACCAGTTAACACAGGCTTAGCCACAGAGTTTGATTTAGACAACGATGGCAAAAAAAATGGTGTGATGGGCGATGCGCAAGGTTTTGGATTTTTTGAAGGCCACTACGCAATGGCGTTTTTGTCTCGTTACCCCATTGATTTTGACAACATCAGAACCCTGCAAACGTTTAAGCACAAAGATTTACCGAATGTGAAAATGCCGGTAGACCCAAAAACTAATACAAATTGGTATAACGAAGAAGAATGGAATGCTTTACGTTTAAGCTCTAAATCGTTTTGGGATATACCGGTAAAAGTAAATGATAAAGTAGTTCACATGTTAGCCTCGCATCCTACGCCGCCTGTGTTTGATGGTGATGAAGACAGAAACGGCATTCGTAATCATGATGAAATTAGATTAATTGCTGATTACGTTAATAACGAAAGTTACCTGTATGACGATAACGGTAAAAAGGGCGGCCTTGCAGCAAAATCACGCTTTGTGATTTTAGGTGACTTAAATGCCGCCCCTGAGGGCGATAAAAAGCGCACAAATACAACAGATCAGTTACTTAAAAGCCCGATGATTAATGCCGGTTTTATTCCAACCAGTGAGGGTGCTAAAGAGCAATACCCACAAGCTTATGCTAAAAATTACACTGCTAATTGGCAGGCACGCGTTGATTACGTTCTGCCTTCAAATTATGGACTAACCATTAAAGATGGTGGCGTATTTTGGCCGAAAAAACAAAGCGAATTGTACCGTTTAATAAAAGATAGAAACGCATCAAGTGACCACCGTATGGTATGGCTTGATTTAACGGTTGAATAATCGGGTTACTCACCCCGATATCAGCGTTGTTTATCTTAAATAATTGCAATTATAAAGATGCTTCTGCTTAAATACGGTTAATTATAATAACCGTCAAGAAGCACTATGATTTTTAAATTTTCATCTTCTAAAACACTTGTTGCAATGGCTGTTGCGTCAAGTGTTATGTTAGCGGGCTGTACAGCAACCGCCACAACTTCTAATGACTCAGCTATTCAAACAAATACCAAGGTTGCAAGTGTTGTTAACACACCTGCAGACATGGGTGTCTCAAAAATTACGCTTGAACAAGCGATGGCTCACCCTGATTGGATTGGACGCCAACCGCAAGGTGCATTTTGGAGTGCTGACTCAAGTACTGTTATTTACACGCGAAAACAACAAGGTAGTGAGCTAAGAGATTTATTCACTCAAGCTGTAAACGCTCAAACAGCAGAGCAAGTGGCTTTAAATCAGCTTCACAGCGTAGGCTCAAGTAAAGCTGTTTTTTCTAACGATAAATCACTTCAAGCTTATGTGTTTGAAGGCAACATATTTATTAAAAACGTACAGTCAGGCGTAATTAAGCAAATTACGCAAAGCTCAGCCACCGAGTCAAAACCACAATTTTTAAACGATGGTAACTTAGCGTATCGCCAAGGTAATATCTTTTTTAAAGTAGATTTAACCACAGGTTTAACCCGTGAAATTGCTAATTTAAAACTGGCTGACAAACCACAAGGCGTAAAAGAGCCAACAACTTATATTGCCAAAGAACAACATAAGCTGATTGATTACATTGCACTGCAGCATAAAAACAAACAAGATAAGTATGCGCGAAATGAGCAAGTTAAAACCCAAAATAGCTCAATTGCCAACACGCATTACTATTTAGGCGATGGCAACACGGTTGATGAGGCCCAGCTTTCTCCAAATGGCGACGCGTTAATTGTGGTTGTTCAAGAAAAAAGTTCATGGCGTGGTGAAGGCGACATTATGCCTAACTACATCACTGATGATGCGACTATAGAGCCTAAAAAAGTTCGCCGTCGTGTGGCTGACGCTAAAGAGCAAACTTCTGAAATTGTTTATATTAACCTTACAGATCAAAGCCAAACTACTTTAGGGTTTAATACCTTGCCTGGTTTTGATGAAGATGTACTCGCTGAGGTTAAAAAAGAAAACTATGCCCGCGATGGCAAAACGTATAAGTCTAAGAAACAACCGCGTGGCATTAATGTAATTTCAGACTGGGGATGGGATCAATCGCCTATCAGCTGGAACGATGATGGCAGCCAAGTGGCGATTATGCTTGAAGCATGGGATAACAAAGATCGTTGGTTGGCCACTGTTGATTTTGAAAATAATAAACTCGTATCTCAACACCGTTTACATGACGATGCGTGGATTGCGTATGCGTTTAACGACTTTGGTTGGTTAAATGACTCAACTACGCTGTATTATTTATCGGAAGAGTCGGGGTACAGTCAGCTTTATAAAAAGCCTTTAAATGGCAAGGCTACGGCTTTAACACAAGGTCAGTTTGAAGTGTCTGACTTAACGCTTACTGATGACAATAGTGCTATTTATTATAAAGCGAATATTGAGCATCCGGGTCTTTACGAAATATACCGCGTTAATCCACAAACAGGTGTTAGTGAGCAAGTAACCGACTTAAACGGTATGACGGATTACACCTTAAGCCCTGATCAATCTAAGTTATTACTTAGACATTCTAAAATCACTATGCCGACTGAACTTTATGTGGCAGAGGCTAAAGCAAACACAATCGCGACTCGTTTAACCAATACGGTATCTGATGCGTTTTTAGCTAAAAAACTCACAGCGCCTAAAATTGTTGCTGTGCCATCAAGTCATACAGATCAGCCCATATACGCCAAAGTCTATTACCCCGCTGATTACCAAGAGGGTGAAACAGGCAAAACCCGCAAAGCGGTTATTTTTAACCACGGTGCAGGGTACTTGCAAAATTCACACATGGGGTGGTCTGGCTACTTCCGTGAATTTATGTTCCATTCATTACTAGCAGATGAAGGTTATGTAGTAATGGATATGGATTACCGCGCATCTAAAGGCTATGGTCGTAATTGGCGAACGGCTATTTATCGCCAAATGGGAACACCTGAAACACAAGATCTAGCCGATGGCGTAAAATGGATGGCGGATAATGCCAATGTTAATACCCAAGCGGTAGGGACTTACGGTGGCTCTTATGGTGGGTTTATGACCTTCATGGCGTTATTTACCGCACCAGACTTGTTTCAATCAGGCGCAGCGCTTCGTCCAGTGACTGATTGGGCTCATTACAACACAGGTTATACGGCTAACATTTTGAATCACCCTGATGTTGACCCGATTGCCTATGAGCGTAGTTCACCTATTTATTATGCAGAAGGGCTTAAAAAGCATTTATTAATAAATGCGCCTATGGTTGATGATAATGTGTTCTTTCAAGATTCAGTGCGTTTAGTACAGCGTTTAATAGAACTTGAAAAAGAAAACTTTGAAACAGCAATCTTCCCAGTAGAACCGCATGGTTTTGTTCAGCCTTCGAGCTGGTTAGATGAATACCGTCGAATTTATAAACTGTTTAAAGAAACGCTTTAATCGACTAAAAATAAAAACGCCACTTATGTGGCGTTTTTTTAACTGTGTTTAGTATCGTTTTTGATGTGTTTTACAACCAGCGGCACAGCTAATATAACCCCACCAATTGCGCCAATTAAATGCGCATCAACGGCCACCGTTGATTGAATAAGTTGACCAATTTCTGCGCTTGGACCATTAACTTGCTCAAGAATAAGTTTTATCCATACGCCAATAAACAAGATATAACCTGATTTTAACCCAACAGTGACATCTTTTATGGCCCCCCACACGATCACGCCATGCAATAGCGCACTCAGCCCTGTATAAATAATGATTGTTGGACAAAACCAATAAACCCCCAAGCCACACCAAAGCGCAAGGAGTGCAATGTTAAAGCTGTATTGCTTAGGTGTAGTGTATTCACCATGCAATAACCAAATAAGCGCGATACCAGCACAATTTAAACCTAGGTGTACCCAGTTAGCATGTACAAATTGACTGGTAAATAAACGCCATAGTTGGCCTTGTTCAATTAATGGGAGATTAAACTCAAGCTCATTGTTCATACCAAGCCATGCTAAGAGCGTACTTAATACAATTAAACACAAGGGGGGTAAAACATAACGCGGCTGAAGGGGTAAATTAAGCATTTAATGATCATTTTTTTATATTTATTTTTGCATATTGTGCCTGTTTAACTTTAAGATGCCAATTATCTTCCATGCAATTTAAGTTTAATCAGTAATTATGAATTTTAAGCTCAACTCTTTATTTGCTCTCTCTTTAAGTGCACTGTCTTTACCTTTATTTGCACAGCAAGCAAGCCAAATTGAAACCCGTGAACCAGAAGCCGCCACAGGGGTAGTGCAAAAGCAGTTAGTACCTGGCGATAAATACATGGTTGCGGCTGCAAATCCTTATGCCTCACAAGCGGGTAAGGCCATTTTAGCCCAAGGCGGAAGCGCCGTTGATGCCGCAATTGCCACCCAATTAGTGCTTACATTAGTTGAGCCGCAATCATCAGGCATTGGTGGTGGTACGTTTATGATGTATTACAACAAAGCTAACAATAAACTCACCAGTTTTGATGGTCGCGAAACAGCCCCCAGTAATGCCGATGAAAACCTGTTTTTAAATGAACATGGCAAAGCTGTTAAATGGATTGAAGCAGTTGTAGGTGGTCGCTCGGTGGGTGTACCAGGTATTTTACATGCGTTTGCCAGTGCCCATAAACAATATGGTAACTTGCCATGGGCAACGTTATTTAAGCCAGCTATTGCGCTAGCTGAACAAGGGTTTGAAGTATCTCCACGATTACATGGCTTACTCGTTAGGCAGTTAAACCCTGGTGTTATGAGTATGCCGGTCATAAATGAGTATTTTTTTCCCAATGGTGAAGTGATCAAAGTAGGCAGTATTAAAAAAAATCAGCCGCTTGCTAATTTATACAAAGACATTGCCTCACAAGGGATTGATGCTTTTTATAAAGGTGATAATGCAAAAGCCATGGTAAGTGCTGTGCAGGAATCAAAAATTGCCCCGGGTAAATTATCTGAGCAAGATCTTGCTAACTACACCAGCAAAGAGCGCGCCCCTGTATGTATTAAATACCGCGTTTACAAAGTGTGCTCAATGGCACCACCTAGTAGTGGCGGTGTTGCAGTGCTACAAATTTTAGGCTTGCTTGAACATAAAGACATGGCCAATATTAAAGCTAATAGCGCAGAGGCTATTCATTACTTTAGCCAAGCATCGCGCATTGCGTTTGCCGATCGAAATAAATACATTGGCGATCCTGATTTTACCCAAGTCCCTACCGAGGAGTTATTAAACAAAGACTATATCGCCACCCGCGCAAAATTGATCACTGAAAAAGATCAAAAAGCATTTCCTGGTGATCCAGTTGATTACTTAAACTACGCAAATGATGACTCTTTTGAACTTCCGTCTACGTCACATGTCTCGATTGTTGATAGCAAAGGCAATGCTGTTTCGATGACCAGCTCTATAGAAATGGCGTTTGGTTCGACGGTCATGGTTAATGGCTTCATTTTAAACAATCAGCTGACTGATTTTTCACTCTCGCCGCGTAAAAATGGCAAGTTAGTAGCTAACAGAGTAGAAGCCCATAAACGTCCGCGCAGCTCAATGTCACCCGTGATGGTATTTAATCAAGATGGGAGCTTACGTTTAGTGGTCGGCTCTCCTGGTGGTAGTCGTATTATTGATTATGTTGCACAAGTTGTTATTGGCGTTTTAGATTGGGATTTGAATGCGCAACAAGCCATTAATTTACCGCGTACCACTAATCGCAACGACTACACCAGCATTGAAAAAGGTACTGCACTTGAAGCGGTGGTACCAAAGCTTAAAAAGTGCGGCCATGATGTGCGCGTGATTGACTTAAACTCTGGGCTGCATGCGGTAGAAGTTAAAAACAACCGTTTGTATGGCGCCGCCGATCCTCGCAGGGAAGGGATGGCATTATCGGATTTAAGTAATAATAAAGCCTCATTTAAATTCTAAAACATGTATAATCAACAGCAGGTTTGCAGCTAATGTATTACCTGCTGTTATTTATGTAACAGCTTAATAGTTAATGATTATTTGATTGAAAATAGTATGTTAACTAACGTAAAAAATTAGCAAATCTAAAAATAACTGACACTGTTGTAATCATTGCACACAGCAAACGCTGGTCTAATGCTCGTTTTAATTTTTATAAACTCACAACAGCCAGCTAACATATTCACCAAATATGAGTGGCTTTATACTAAAGTAGCGCTTGTATATGTAAATTTTCAATGGTCTGACAAGCTTAAATGTCATTGCAATTTAGCCTTTAACAATGATAATGGCAGATCATTACTTAAGATTCAGTAAAGCTTGGAAATATGACTACAAATACCGATCCAAATTATCTTTATATTCCTTATTCTGGCCCAGGCCTAATTGAAACCCCGCTATTGAATAAAGGAAGTGCTTTTAGCCAAAAAGAACGTGAAAACTTTAATCTTGCTGGTTTACTTCCTCCTCGTTACGAAACAATAGAAGAGCAAGTTGAGCGTTGTTACCAACAATACTCAAGTTTTAACGACAACTTAAATAAGCACATTTATTTACGCGCCATTCAAGATAATAACGAAACGCTTTATTACCGTTTAGTGCGCGATCATATCGAAGAAATGATGCCTATTATCTACACCCCAACAGTGGGTGATGCCTGTGAAAAGTTTTCTGATATTTATCGCAGTGCCCGTGGTTTATTTATTTCCTATGAAGATCGCTTTCACATTGACGATATTTTACGTAATGCCACAAAAGGCAAAGTAAAAGTGATTGTTGTTACCGACGGTGAGCGTATTTTAGGCCTTGGCGACCAAGGTATTGGCGGTATGGGCATTCCAATTGGTAAACTTTCTTTGTATACCGCGTGTGGCGGTATTAGCCCAGCCTATACGTTACCGGTTATGCTCGATGTGGGAACCAATAACGAAAAATTATTAAACGACCCAATGTACATGGGTGCCCGCCATAAACGTATTGCACAAGATGAATACGATGAGTTTTTAGATTTATTCATTAAAGCAGTTAAACGTCGCTGGCCAAATGTGTTACTGCAGTTTGAAGATTTTGCTCAGCCTAATGCAATGCCATTATTAAAGCGTTACCGCAACGAAATTTGTAGCTTTAATGATGATATTCAAGGCACTGCATCGGTCACTGTGGGTTCTTTATTAGCAGCATGTCGTGTTAAAGGTGCTAAATTATCAACTCAAAAAGTTGTTTTTGTAGGCGCAGGCTCTGCAGGCTGTGGTATTGCTGAACAAATTGTTAGCACTATGGTTGCTGAGGGTATTAGTGAAGCACAGGCACGCAGCCAAGTCTTTATGGTTGACCGTTTTGGCTTATTAACAGATGGTATGCAAGGCTTACGTGACTTTCAACAAATGCTTGCACAACCAACTAGCTGCTTAGCTGATTGGACCTACAGCGGTGAATACGCGTCGTTATTAGATGTAATGCATTGTGCTGAACCAGATATTTTAATTGGTGTATCAGGCCAACCTGGCTTATTTACCGAACAAGTCATTCGCGCTATGCATGCTAAATGTGAATCGCCAATTATTTTCCCGTTAAGTAATCCATCTAAGCAAGTTGAAGCGTATCCAGAAGATGTAATTAAATGGACCGATGGCAAAGCAATTGTTGCAACTGGCAGCCCATTCGACCCAGTTGTTTATAACGGTGTGACTTACCCAATTCCACAATGTAATAATAGTTACATATTCCCAGGTATTGGCTTAGGTGTTATTGCCGCCAAAGCAACCCGTATTACCGATGCGATGCTTATTATGTCGAGCGAAATGTTGGCTGAGTCGTCACCTTTAGCTAATACAGGTAAAGGCAGCTTACTACCGGCACTGACTGAAATTGAAACGCTTAGTAAACGTATTGCGTTTGCAGTGGCTAAAAAAGCAATTGAAGAGGGCGTTGCCCTTGAAATTTCAGACGATGCGCTGTGGGCAGCCATCGACAAAAACTACTGGTTACCAAAATACCGTAACTACAAGCGTTGCAGCATTTAATTACAGTAGAGATTAAAAAAAACAGGCTTTTGCCTGTTTTTTTATGCTTGTTCATCTTTAATTAACCGCATAAGGTGTTAACTGAGGCAATCAAATTTAAAAGGATAGACTTATGAAAACGCTTTCGATTTTAACCGCCGCATTACTCAGTACATCAGCTTATGCAAGCAACGCCCCAGAAGAGCCGCATATTTATGTTAAAGGTGAAGCTTCACTAACGACGATGCCGGATCATGTTTTATTAACGGTGGGCATTACTGAAATAGATAAAGACTTAATTGCAGCAAAAAAACAAACCGATACCACTATGGCCAGTGCAATAAGTTTAGTAAAAAAACTAGGGGTAGATGATGCGGATATTAATGCCGGTCAAATTTCTATATACCGTGATAACCAATATAATCGTGAAACAGGTAAACAAGAGTTTACTGGCTTTAAGGTATCAAGAACGCTCACCATTAAACTTTCTGCAATTAATAAATACCCTGAATTACTACAAAGCTTAGTTAATAATGGTATTAATGAAATTAGACAAACGCAATTTTTAGCTAGCAACTACGATGAGCTGCATAAAAAAGCACAAAAAATGGCAATTAAACAAGCCAAAGTCGCGGCAAAAGAGCTAAGTGACGACTTTGATGTAGAGTTAAAAGGCTTATATAGCGCGTCGTTAACCCCGCTTGATATGCCATCTACACCGTACATGCGCAGTGAAAAAGTAATGATGGCAGACAGTGCACCTGGTAATTATGTCCCTGATGCCTATCATGCGGGTGAAATTACAATTAGCGCGTCAAGCTATGCAATTTATTATATAGATTAGGGTTTGATGATCTTTCAATGCCAAATAGGCGCTGCCGAGGAGCGATAACTCTTTGCCCCTCGGCAGAATAAATAGCTCTACAGAGCTTACTCGCTAATAGGTCTGTGCTGCTCAAAACGTGCCACCAACTGCTTACCTTGTAACTCACTAATTCGCACTATTGCTTGTAGCATATTTCTAATTTCTCGTCGGTCATACTCATTACAAATGTGCTGATTAATATCATCAACAATGGCACCTAAATAATTAAACACACTGTTTCGAGCTTCAACATCCTCGTTGGCAATAAACAAAATATTTTTAAATGCTTCAATAACATTGGTCATTACATAGGCATCTGCTTTGGCATAATTGCGCAAAGGAGTGAAGTTATCGTGCAGTAATTCATCAAAACTGGTTTCATGAAAATAGAGCAAAGGGGCTTCTTCTGGTTGATAACACGCGTAGTTAATCGCATTAATCTTTAGGCGAGCAATCAATAAAATACTCAGCATATCAATAGCTTTAACCGCTGTGCCCGGATCGTTAATCCCAGGGCTCATTGCTTTTACAGCAATTTCAGAAATTTGGGTTAATCCATAACGGTAATGATCGCTAATGTATTCTTCTATATAAAAAATAAAGCAGTCTAAGATTTTCTCTATTAACTCTTCGTTTTCACAAATGTCTTTATTACACTTTAAGAACGGGTAGCCTTTAACGGTAAAGTAACCTTGCTTAACGGTAATAAAAAGTTCTATTTTTTCTTCAGCCAAAATAGCACACAGCTTATTTGTGTGAACCCCTTTGTAGTAACCCTCAGTAGTACTTTTTATTGAATGCCAATTTGAAAATTCAGGAAAGTTATCAACGGGGTTATCGCCTTGTTTGTTGATGATGTCTTGGATCTCTTGTTTGGTTTGTCTAAATAAACCATTTAATACGTTATCAACCTGAATCGCTTTTGAAATAGAGTGAATAAAGAAAACGAATAAGCCCAAAGAAATCAAACCAAAAATTAATGCAAAGAGCACCCCTAATGAGGGTATTGCCGTATTTCCGTTATCTAACTTATTAATATTAATGAGCATTATAATAGAATAAATAATACTGCCTAAATAAAACCCTAATACCATTTGATGCGATTTACGGGTAATAAGCCCAGGAACGACTCTGGGTGACAAGCTAGCGCTGGCCGCATTTAAAACCACCATCACCATAGAAAAACTAAATACGGTTAACGAAATAATACTGCCAGCTAAGGTGCTTAATATGGTTCGTGCGTTTTCTGCACTGTCTACTAATACAAATGAGATTAATGATTTAAATTGCTCAATAGGGGCTAAATACTCAACAGACATAGTGAGTACAGCAAAAATTAAAAACGCAACAGACAGGAGTGAGGGATAAAAGCCAATACTGTTTATTATTTCACGATAGTGATTGGTGATTTTTGTTCTTAAATACATATTATCCTTACTTATTACTATTCCAATGTATAAATTACTCTAGCATAGTTCATGATAAAACTACTGATTTACCGCTTAACTTATGTGTTATTATTGCTGAAAAATTAAATGGACTATACTGTGATCATATCTAGCTATGCGGCCTTATTGGCCCTTTATTATATTTATTTGAGTGTTAATGTTATAAAAATACGTAAAGCCGAAGGGATTTCGTTAGGTAATGGCAGTAATACCGCGCTTGAACGTGCAACCCGAGCGCATGGTAATTTTATTGAGTACGTGCCCATTAGCTTAATTTTAGTTTTTTTATTGGAGTATCAAGGGTTAGCTAGTCATTATGTGCATGCGCTAGGCGGTTTATTATTTATCAGCCGTGTTGTTCATGGTTCTGCCATTATTAACAATAATTTAAAGGCACGTGGATTGAGCATGATGATCACCTTTGCTATTGTGATAGTAAGCGCGGTGTTATTACTTTTAAGTAGATAAACGATTATGCGGTTAGCTATTGTTTTTACATGTGTTTATTTTTTCAGTTCGCTGACATCATTTGCATGGGCAATAGAAAATAATAGCAAAAACACCGTTTCTAGTTTGCATGTTGTATACCCCAAAACAATGCGCAGTGGTGAAGATGAAATTTTTTACCCGTTAGTACTATTAAGAACAGCTCTGCAATTCAGCGGAGAAAATTTTACATTACAACCCTCAAGTATTTCGATGCCACAGAGCCGCTCGTTAAAGCAAATTCTTCATAATGATGAAATAAACGTCGCTTGGACCATGACCTCTAAACAGCGTGAGCAACAATTACTACCCGTTAGAGTGCCTATATTTAAGGGGTTATATGGGTGGCGTGTTTTGGTAACTACACAGGATAAAGTGAATACCTTATTAAACATCAATACCCTGAGCGACTTTAAAAAAATACATTTTATTCAAGGGCATGATTGGCCTGACACACAAATACTGCAGGATAACGGTTTAACTGTATCGACATCAATCGAATATAGTTCGTTATTTAATATGTTGATAAAAGGCCGAGGTGATGTATTTCCTCGTTCTGTGTTAGAGGTTGAAACTGAGCTCAATACCTTTAAAGATGAAGCCGGTGCTAACCTCACGATAGTGCCACACTTATTGTTGCAATACCCAAGTGCAATCTACTTCTTTTTTAGTAAAGAAAAGCCCGAAATAGCGCAAGCGGTTGAGAAAGGCTTAGCTATTATGCGTAAAAACGGTGAGTTTGATCGTTTGTTTAAGGCTTATCATCGCAGTGCGATTAAGCATGCAGATATAAAAAATAAAATCATCATTAAATTAAAAAACAATCAGTTACCCGCATTAACACCCCTTAATAATGCATCACTTTGGTTTTCAGAAAAAGACATTTAAAACGCCATGACACAAAAAATATTTATTATTGGTTTACCACGCACTGGGACGACTAGCGTATGTAATGCATTTTTAGATTTTGGTATACCTACTGCCCATACTGCTTACACTAACGCTTGTTTTGAAAATGCGGTGGCTATCGCAGACACCCCCATATTTAACGATTATCAA
>NZ_JASDDA010000027.1:0-58363 GCF_030407645.1 Pseudoalteromonas sp. APC 3495
TATTAGCTATATAAAGTACACAAAAATTTTAAGGAAACAGGCTATGTCGGATAAAACGCTTATTTTTAATTTTGACGGTACCGGCAGTGAACCCCGAGACGCAGATCAGTTTAGTACAGAGCATTTTAAAGAAGACGCCAGTATTTCTAATATTTTAAAACTACACTTATTGCTCGGTGGTAAACTTGATGATTCTCCCACCACCCCATTTTCCAAACAGTTAAGTTTTTATTACCAAGGCATAGGCACTAAAGGCAGTCGTTTAAAACGAATTTTAAATCAAGCACTCGCCCCACGTTCAGACGATGTAGCCAGCATTTTAAATCAAGCTATTAATGATTTTAAACAGCATTATCAAAGCGGCGATACCCTCCTACTTACCGGCTTTAGCAGAGGCGCTGCATTAGCGCGGCGATTTGCAAAGTGCTTAGAGCCACTCATACATGAAAAGGTGTATTTATGTGTGTTTGATACAGTGGCCTCAATTGGCATGTCAAAAGTGAGTAAAGCCACTTGGGGTGCAGAGCATGTTATTTTTGAAAATCACACCATTGCCAGTAATGTCTCTGAGGCGCTGCACTGTGTAGCGCTTGATGAAAAACGTCGCGCGTTTGAACCGACGTTAATGAACCAGCAAGCTAACATTACCGAGCTGTGGTTTGCAGGAGCCCATTCTGATGTGGGAGGCGGCTACTATCGCGATGGACTTGCCGATATTTGCTTGCGTTATGCACTTGAGTGGCTCATTGCTCAGCCACTGTCAGTTTCATTGCTAACCAGTCATGACATCGATTACGAAAACCTTTTACCTGAGAGTAACTTGGTTGCCCAAGACGATGTGACTGTTATTCCCGATCCACTGGCGTTAAGTCATCAGCAAAATTACTTTTGGCTAAACCCATTTTTTAAACTTGTTGATAGGCAGTGCTGTGTATTAATTGACGATGAAATCAGCCACGTCGCCCCATTAATACATCACAGTGTTGCACAGCGAATTAATAAACTAACCAGCTATCGTCCTGAATCATTAAAAAAATTACATTATAAAATGATTTACAGCGACGACAGCACGTTAAACTTTATGGGACTGAGTGCCCATATAATGCTAGCCAACCAAAATATGAGTTTACTTAGCATAAACCAAAGCCAAGATGTGATGGTATATGCCAGTGAAGCCTACAACGCCACCGGCTTAATGCTTGCCCAAGGTGCGACCTACCGTTTTACACCTTATCCTAATCAATATTGGTATGACGATGGTATAAAGTGCTCTCCTTCTGGGTGGCATCGCGATAACGTGCAACTCGGCGTTAAAGAAATCCCCATGGCATTGCTTGAGCCATTTAGACGTTTAGCTACAGCGCAGTGGTTTAGTTTAATCGGTACGATTGGTCAAAGCGATGAACATGCCTTTGAAATTGCCGAAGGCGTTGAAATAACCATTAAAAAATCGGGAGAGTTTTGCCCATTTGCTAATGATTTAAGTCGTTTTTATGGTGCAAATGCCGGTAGGATAAAACTTAAAGTAACGCGATTAAGCTGATAAATAGCCCAAATAATCAGTGCACTTTATACTGCAAAGTGCACTGAGCTAGGGATAGCTGGTGGAGGTTATTGCTTTTTCATTTTATGGCCTTTCACGGCATAAAATAATATGAATAGATAACAAGGTAACAACACCGAGTAGCCTGTTTGTAACGAGGTAAAGCCACTCAGTAGCCCCCATAAAACGGGACCAAATGCACCTCCGGCAATCCCCATAATTAAAAGCGCAGAACCAGTACTAGTAAGTTTACCCAATCCTGATAATGCTAGTGGGAACACCGCAGGCCAAACAATCGCGTTTGCTAAGCCTAAAAAGGCAATCAGCAGTAAAACATCAGGCAAATTAGCGCCGCCTAAAGGCACCAATAACGCATTGGCAATAACAAACGACTGTGCATCGAGCAGTAAAATACATAATGTAATAACAATCCCTAATACAGCCGATGCGGTTAAAGCGCTCTGCTGAGAAATAAATTTAGGGATAAGTAAAATACCTAAAATATAACCAAACACCATAAACATCATAGTGTATGAGGTCATTACCCCATATTTTTCGACTCCCAGCGATAGTGCAAAAGTACCGATGGTATCGCCTGCAATAACCTCAACCGCCACGTACAAAAATATCGCAATAGCGCCTAACACTAAGTTTGGATGAGAGAGTGTTTCACGAATTTCACCCTTATCGTTTATTGCTTCAACTTCATCATTAATAAGTTCAGGTAGCGGCGACTTTTTAACCGCAAAAGCTAATACACCAATAAATATGGCCATGCCTAAGTAAGGTAAAATAAGGCCGTTGGCCATATCATCAACTTGCTCTTGGCTAAGCTCTGTGCCTACCGTACCGGTAAAGTTGCTTAAAATTAAGGCGGTAAATACCATCGGAGAAATAACCCCTGCGCCTTTATTTAAAATACCCATAATACTAATACGCACAGCAGCCGACTCTTCTGGCCCTAAACGCACTACGTACGGGTTAACCGCAGTTTGTAATAGAGTTTGACCTGCGCCCATCACTAACTGGGCTAATAAAAACAGAGGAAAAAACTGTGACATAGCAGCAGGAATAAACAGTAAACCCGCTAACATCATACACCCCATGCCAAGCGCCATCCCGTTCTTATAGCCAACTTTTTTAATTAACACGGCCGAGGGAAGCGCAGTAAAGGTGACGGCAATATAAAAGGAAAATAAAATTAACGACCCTTGAAACGGAGTTAACTGTAAAATTTGACTTAAATACGGCATTAATGAGCCATTTAGCCAAGTAGCAAAGCCCAGTATAAAAAATAATACCGCAACAATGGCCATTGGAACCACGCTACTATTTTTGGACGTATCCATAACATTGGTTGTCATGTTATTTTCCTTTATTTATATTTATTATGTTGTTAACAAACCTGAGCGCCGCCAATCCACGTGCTAATGACTTGTTGTTGTGTGTTTAATTGTACAAAATCTGCTGGACTGCCCGGTATTAATCGCCCGTGTGTGGCGGGCAACTGTAAATACTGAGCAGGATATAAACTTGCCATATTAAGCGCTTGCGCTAATGGCTGCTTTAAATGGGTTACTGTATTTCTTACTGCGGTTGCCATATCAAGCGCAGATCCTGCCAGTTCACCCGTGGTAGAGGTGAGCTTACCATTATCTAAGGTGACGGTACGGTCAAAAAAAGCAAATTCGGTGTCATTCGTACCCACTGGTGGCATCGCATCAGTGACTAAAAAAACACGACCCATTGGCTTTGCTTTTAACGCAAGCTGACATGCAGCGTAATCAACATGATGCCCATCAACAATTAGGCCGCAATAGGTGTCATCGTTTAATAATGCACAGCCTACAACACCTGGCTCACGCCCCTGTAATGGCGACATAGCATTATATAAATGCGTAAATCCGGTTGCGCCAGCATCAACCGCGCGCTGAGCTTGAGCAAAGCTTGCATTGGTATGACCTAAACAAACGTGTATGCCTACCTCACGCATTTTAGCGATATCACTTGGCAGAACATTTTCAGGTGCAACTGTTACCACCACTTTACCTAAATCTTGGCGAGATAATACCTGCCATTCTTGTTCAGAAATAGGGCGAATATAATCAGCACTATGAGCGCCTTTTTTTGCAACAGATAAGTGCGGGCCTTCAAAGTGAATGCCAATAATACCGGGAGTCTGCAAAGCAATAGCATCAGCAATGACATCGGCTGCTTGGTGCATCACTTCAACCGTGTCAGTAATTAAAGTCGGCAACATGGCAGTTGTGCCATACTTGGCATGTGCCAGCAGCATTTGTTTAACCCCAGCAACACTGCTAGTACGATTAAACAATACACCACCGCCACCATTCACTTGCAAGTCAATAAAGCCTGGCGCAACTAACCCCGTTAGGTGCTCATCTGCCTGTTGCACGTTATCATCTATTGCCGTAATAATACCCGCATCAATGCTCAACACTTTGTCGTTAACAAATTGCTCGCCATCAAAAAACTCTGCTACATGAATACGTTTTACTGACATTTATAATGTCCTTGTTACTTTTTTAAGCCCCTTAGGCTCATCAGGGTTAAAACCACGGCTTAACGCTACTTTTGCCACATCAAGATAAAAACGCTGCAATACTAAAAATGGCGCTAATCGAGGGTGTACGTTAATACCGTTTTGATTAAGGCTAATCACGTGTGCACCGCGTTTTTTAACCTCAGCAATTTGCTGCTGATGTGACTCTTTAGTTTCATCATCAACCGAGCAATCTAAAATCACTAACCCTTGCTCAACTAAGGTTACCGGACCATGTAAAAATTCTGCACTACTGAATGACTCAGCATGAATAGCACACACTTCTTTAAGCTTAAGTGCCATTTCTTTTGAGATAGAAAACCCTAAACCACGGGCTAATACCACCATGTTCTTAATGTTTGCAAACTCACTAGGCTGTAACTGAGTTGGCGAGTCTATCATTGCATCAAGCGCGCTAGGCAGCTCTTTAAGCCCTTGTAATAATGACTCATTTTGCGTCCAATTAGCAACAATATGTACCAATGCCGATAACGTGGCTAAGTAACTTTTTGTTGCCGCCACCGAAATTTCATCACCGGCTTTAAGGGGGACAAAATCATCTACTATGTCTTGCAATGGTGACGCTTCATCGTTAACCAGTGCAATACAATAAGCGCCCGCCTCTTTCGCCATTTTTGCTTGAGCGAGAATATCTGGGCTGCGTCCTGATTGAGAAATTACAATCACCACAGCGCCTTCAAGCTTTAATGTTTTACTATATACACTCGCCACTGATGGCGCTGCTGAACTGACCGGTACACCGGCTTCAATTTCAATTAAGTACTTACCAAAAACGCCAGCATGATCTGATGAACCGCGACCAATCATCATCACCACCTTAGGGGCCATATCGCGAAGCTTATGACCAATTTTTTCCACTAAAGGTTGGTTGGCAATAATTTGCTTTTCAATAACATTTGGCGTTTGCGCCGCTTCTTTTTCCATTAGGGTGTTAAACATCATAACTCCTGGCTGCTGTAATTAACGTGCTGTTGTTTAGCGTAAAGTACAGACCCCATTTCTGGTGACGATAATGGGGCTGATAAAATAGCTTGAATGTCTGGATCTAACCATGTTGTCATCACGGCTGATAAGCCACCGATAAACGAAAGCCTTGGTGGGTTTTTATCTAATAATTGACGTGCAATATCGCTTAAGTACGCGCCACCTTCTTTTAAAATGGCAATCGCAATGGCATCGTTTGCTTGTGCTGATTGAAAAACACAACCTGCAAGTTGCGCAAAAAAGGCGGCGGGTTTATTCGCAATCACTTCAACTAGTTGCATTGCATCACGCACTTCTAAATACTTCATAATCAAATTAGTAAGCGCACCACTTGGGATTAACTTGTCTAGGCTTAACAACACCTGCTGACAAGCAGTAAAGCCTATCCATGCACCGCTGCCTTTATCACCGTGTGGGAAACCATGACCACCAATCATAAACGATTGAGCATTAACGTATGAAAATCCACACGAGCCAGTACCTGCAATCATCACTGCGCCATCACTACCTTGATGAGCGCCCATACAAGCAATGAGTAAATCAGTCGTTAAATGCATAGTTTTAAATGGGTGTTGCCACTGGGTCATTTGATTATGCAAACTTGGTAAGTTAACTCCCGCTAGGCCAACCCCTGCGATTAATGCAGATAAAGGCGTCTCTTTGAGTCCTGCATCTTGCAAGGCTAAACGCGCTGATTGCTCAATGGAATGCGTTGCTTGGCTAAATCCATGTAACGGGTTACCAGGGCCTGCCACACCGGTGCCTACTATTTCATTACAGCTATTGACGATAATTGCTTTACATTTAGTGCCACCGCCATCGATCCCCACAAAGAGTTGATTGTTATTAATATTGTTGGTGATCATTTTTGCCTCTTAATTTGTTCGACCGTTTTGCAAAACACTGAAAATAAAACCGGACTGTCATACTGTATGAATCTTATACTAGCACAAATGACAGCGTTGTCATTATTTTTATTTACAAATAAATAACTTCTTTCATCTTCAATAATTTAAAGGAAAACGCACCTTATCGGTGCGTTACTTTGAGCTTTCTGCTTACACGACTTGCTGATGGAGTCTTAGAGCGAATCCATACATCTTGTGTTACTTTGACGGGTTGTTTATAGGTTTGCCATTGGCCGCTTCCTTGTTTGTATTCAATTACCAAACCAGGGTAGGCAATATTGGCGTACAACATGCCGTTCTCAATTTTTGCGCCCGCATTTGCAAGACGATAATGCACATCAGCCATTTCTAGCTTAGGAAATTCTTTTAGTCCCATTGTGGCTGCAAAAGTCTGCCATTGCTGATCGCGCTGCTGTTTTAATGCTGAGCTAAAGCGATTTGTTTGTTGGCTATAAACAAAGCCATTGTGATCATACGGTACCGCCCAATCTGCCTTATGCCATGCTCTTTGTGCCAACGATAATAACCGTGGGAAGAGCTTATATTCGGCCATATTATTGGTGCGCGTATTTTCACTCCATAACTGCCCTTGAATACCAATAAAGCGTTTATCTTTTGCCAAAGGCGCTGATACTACCTTGCCTTGCTCATCATGCTTTAACGTGTCATCAGCTACATAAGGCTTATCTTCTCTATCGAGCCAAAATTCAGCATGAATAGGTAAATTATCTGGCATAAACTGAAATATTTTTTCGGTATTTATATGCCTTGAAGCCCAGTAATAGCCGTGCTCTTGTGGGTCTGCTTCATACGGAAAGTCAAAATACAGCACATCTGGCGACGAGAGTACCACTTGCCAATTTCTATTAGCAAATTCATGGGCACGTTGATGGCCGTTCCACATTAATAAATCCCAGCTATTACCTTGTACAACCTCTGGCATATTCTCTGGATTAGTATGCGATAAACCATCGCTCCATGCAGCGGTTTCAATATTCATATCAGCCAACATATTCGCAATACGTTCAATAAAATAGCTGCCCAGCTGACTCGCTTCAGTAATTTCTAACTTATTTTGTTTAATAAAATCAGCACAAGCTGGTGAGTCAACCCACGCTCCGGCGGTTTCATCGGCGCCTATGTGATAACGGGTTAACGGATGCTGTGCATCACTGTGTATGCCTTTTACCTGTTCCATTACTTCACGAATAAACGCATACGATGAGTCTAAACACACATTAATTGTATTGTCGTTATAGTGCTGTACCGACGAATACACGGTTGTATCAAGCGGATCATAGAGTAAAAACTGCTCGGCTTTTTGTTTATCGCCTTGTTTTATGTATTTATTATAACGCGCTTGCATGGCTTTAATTGCAGCGCGAGAATGCCCTGGCATATCAAGTGATGGAATCACTTGAATATGACGCGCACTCGCCGCTTTAAGTATTTCTTGATAATCAGCCACCGAATAATAGCCGTTTGCTGCACTAGAAGTATCAAGCCCTGCACCCAACTGTGGCATTAAACATTGTTGCTCGCTTTGATCAAAACAGCGCTTTGCACCTATATCTGTAAGTTCAGGAAGTGATGGGATTTCTATACGCCAACCTTCATCATCACCTAAATGTAAATGCAGCTTATTAAGTTTATAAGCCGCCATTTGATCAAGCAGCTTTAAAATAAAGCCTTTGTCGCGAAAGTTACGCGCAACATCCACCAACACACCTCTAAACTGATAATGCGGTGCATCAATTACTTCTCCCACTGGTAACATATTACTGTTAACCTGATACAAACTCGCTAAGCTTTGCAAAGCATAAAAAATGCCCGCTTCATCAGCGGCATTAATCACAATTTCATCAGCTTTAATCGCTAACTTATAGCTGCCTTCAAATTCATCATTTTTAGTTACTGTATTAAGTGTGACCTTAATAGCCGCTGCATCATCGCTTATATTAATACCTAGTAGTGCTAACCTTTGTGTTGCGGCAGATAAGTGTGTTTTATCTATTCCTGAGTAGTTAATATTAAGCCCTTGGCTTATATCTAGCGTTTGAATTTGGCTAAATTCGCTAAAACGTGGGGTCGGAATAATTTGTTGAGCAATCACATTGCTCACTTGATTTTGCGACGTTAAATAAGCAGAAAAGTCATATTTTTCATTGCGCTCAAACAAGCGTTCAGCGCTAAGCCACTGCGTTTTATCATTCGCGGTACGTTTAAACTGACGTTCATAATCGGTGTAAGGCATAACATGTGGCAACACCTCTAACCCTGTCTCTGGGTCAATTTTAGGTTTTGTGCTTTCAATCACTTTAGCGGTGTCATTATTATTAACAACTATATAATTAGGAATTGCGTCGCTTTGCGATAATGACCAAAAGTGCGCATAAAAAGTAATCGTTTTAGTCTCACCCGCTTTAAAGCCAGTAAACCCGTCTTTAAGCTCAATGACATGAATATCGCCATTAACGCGTTTAATAGTAAATTCATCGCTAACCGCGGTTTGAATAGGTGTAATTTGACTAAAGTAAATTTTCCATTGGTCAACGTTAATCGCCGAGTTGGCGGTTAAATGTAAATACGCTTTAAAACAGTGACCGTTTTCTATATCTGGATCGCACTGTGCTGATGGACGGTTATCAACCTGCTGATATTTTATTTGTAAGGTTTTAGCAAGTAACTCTACGGCGCTATCGTTTGCAGGGCTTAGCTGAACCGATACCGTATTTTGTTCATCAACATTGCCCTGACACGCACTCAAACCCAGTGCTAAGCAGCATGCTGTCAGTAATGATTTAATCTTCATTCGCTACTTTCCCTCTGTTGTTATTAACTTAGTCACTCAAGTATCTCTTTCAGGTACTTAAATTAATCCCGCTTTTAAATCAATCACTATTCACATCTAGCAATTGCCACCTTAGCGCACACAATCCGCTACCTTAGGGTTTAAATAATAATTAACAGCGCGCACCAATTTATGACAACGCTGTCATCAAGTTGTTAATGTATCCTTTTTTTTCTTTTATAGCTACACAGAAGGGCAAAAAAGATACAAAAAATTTACATGTATGTGCTTAATATTCTTTTAAACTATTGTATTTAAATTAAATTTAAATATTACTAAATTATTACCTAAAACTTTATCTACCATTCTCACAAGAAAGGCGTATAAATTAACTGTTAATATTCAATGATGTCTTTATAATTTAGCCGTCAAATAATAAAAACCGAGCACTGTTAACTGCTTTTGCTGTAGTTGTTAACCGATAAAGATAAATTAGTACCCAAAATGATATGTAAAGGTCTATTAAGCCTATGAGAACAACAATAAACGACGTGGCAAAAGATGCCGGGGTATCAATAAAAACGGTATCACGAGTAATAAATAACGAAACCTCGGTGCGTGACAACACCCGTGAGAAAGTCATGGCGTCGGTTAAAAAGTTGAACTTTCAGCCTAACCTTGCTGCAAGAAGTCTCGCAGGAACAAAAGCTTACAGCATTGCTTACATTTACGACAATCCAAATGCCTACTATATTATAGATATGCAAAACGGCATTTTAGATGCGTGTAAAAAGCAAGGGTTTGAACTACTTATCCACCCATGCGATGCCAAAGAAGCACATATTATTGACGAAATAACCAGCATGATAAAACGCACCCGAATTGCCGGTATTTTACTCACGCCGCCATTTTCAGAGATGCCACATTTTGTTGAAAAGCTGACACAGCTTGACCTAAAAGTTGTGCGTATTTTATCGGGGCACGACGCCCCCGATACATTAACGCCCTGTATTATGATTGACGATAACCTCGCCTCTAAATCAATTACCGAACACCTTATAAATAATGGCCACACGCGCATTGGCTTTTTAGCCGGTGGCAGCGAACATAACTCCACCAAAGAGCGCTTAGAGGGCTACAAAGCGGCTTTAAAACAATACGACATTACTATAGACCCTAGCTTAATTATTGATGGCGAATACTCATTTGAATCCGGGGTTGAAGGTGCTAAAACACTCATTAATCAACAAAACAGGCCAACCGCTATTGTCTCATGTAACGATGAAATAGCCGCCGGTGCGTTATTTGCAGCCAGATTAATGAACATTGATATACCCAGTGAACTTTCTATAACAGGGTTTGAGGATAGTCCATTCTCGCGTCAAACCTGGCCAAAGCTCACTACAGCGCATCAGCCAAATAATAAAATTGCTGAAGATGCAGCCAGCTTACTGATAGCTCAAATTCGTAATGGCAATGACCGCGATATTATTAAACTATACACACCAGAACTGGTTGTCAGAGATTCAACAGCCCCTCCTATAGCTTTATAATTAATTAGCTGGCACGCGCTGCAAGTCCCCCTTCAGCGCTTAAAGCATTAAAAGCGGCCTGATTTTTGAACGCATAGCCTGTACCACTGAGTTTATTAACAATAAAACGGCACATGTTGTAAATTTTACACTTAGGGTCTGTTGATCTTTCAAGGTTATATAACTCAGTTAACCCCTCTAATACCAATTCGCTTAATTAACTGAGCTATTTTGAGGGAGGAAAATCGTGTCGATAGCAAGGCAAAAAATTTCGTTATTGAGTTGTTCTAAATGAGACGTTTTTAACGCTGTTAGCGTCTAATCTGCCCCCTCAAAATGATTAAATATTATTGCAAATTGGCATAAATATACAGGAGTAAAATATGGCCAAGTCAGCCCAATTGTATAGAATGGCAACCGATGAACATATTTGCCCATTTGGTTTAAAATCTAAAGATTTACTTGAACGTCAAGGCTTTGAAGTAGACGATCATTTACTCACCTCAAGAGCCGATACCGATACCTTCAAACAAAAATACGATGTAAAAACAACACCACAAACATTTATAGATGATGAGCGTATCGGTGGTTATGATGAACTCAGAGAGTACTTTAATAAATCCCCTGCCGGTCAGCAAGGTACAACCTATACCCCTGTGATAGCGATTTTTGCGGTTACCTTGTTGCTCAGTTTAGCCTTTTCGTTGAGCGGTGCAGGATTAAGCATGTATACACTTGAGCTTTTCGTGGCATTAACAATGGCGGTACTAGCCATTCAAAAGCTACAAGATTTAACCAGTTTTTCAAATTCCTTTATCACTTACGACTTACTCGCCATGAAAGTGATTCCTTACGCTTATGTATATCCATTTTTAGAAGCCTTTGTTGGCGTGGCCATGATTGTAGCACTTCCAGTTTACTTGGTTGCACCTATCTCTTTGTTTATTGGTAGTGTCGGCGCAATATCCGTGATTAAAGCCGTGTATATAGACAAACGCGAACTTAAATGTGCCTGTGTTGGCGGCGATAGCAATGTACCGCTTGGCTTTATTTCACTAACCGAAAACCTATTTATGATAGCAGCCGGTATCTGGATGCTAGTTAAATAATAAAAAGGCGCGATAGGTTTAAAACCTACCGCGCCCTTCATGTTTTGATAGCGAGCTAAGAGCTACGGGAAGAGCATTCCTGTTTTTATATTTTCACATTAACCCTCACTCACTTTTCTTTGTGCAAACATGTTTTAAGTGATTTATTTACAAAGAGGTTATGAGACGCTGCGCTGAAAGAGGAAATATAAAGCCATATATAAAGCGGTAACAGCGATTTTATATCGCGTCAGAATTAAAATTATTAAGTATAATTAGATGCATACAATCAAAAGTCCGTATTTTTTGTCTGCTCATTTTCTCCTCATTCTCTTCTCTTTGTGCAAACATCTTCTAACTGATTTATTCACAAAGAGGTTATGAGGCGCTGCGCTTTAGAGGAAGTAAAAAGCCAAACATAGGCCGATAGCAGCGATTTTACATCGCCCCAGGATTAAAATTATGAAGCATAGCTCTATGCTCGAAGCCCGAAGCCCGCCTTATTTCAACAAACACTTAGCCAACTCGCAACAAAAGCCCTATTTGATCGGTGCTATTTAAGCCGCGATTAAATAGGACTCTTGTCCTGCATGTTTGTTACTGCGTTTAAACGAGCCTTTACCTTTTTTGGCTTTAACCACTTGCGGTTTAAATACTTTAGAGGTCACCAGTGCTGCCAATGCGTTGTGTTTTATCACGCCGCGCCCAGTGTCTACTGCGGATTTGTTACCCGCTTTTGTTTTGCTTTTTTTCGCCATTTATTTTTTCCTATTAATAAAATGAGTATAACGAGGGATACATACCCCACAGTGTTATTGATGGCGATTGTATGCTTAATTTTCAAGCATGCAATCATTTTTAATGCTGTTTTAAATATATTTTAGCCATAAAAAAAGCGCCGTTTATAACGGCGCCTATTTAGCTTATAAAATTAAAAGCTAAAGCTTACTTTTGCGTAGTAAGTGCGACCATCAAAGCCATAGGGTACGGCTCGTAACGGATATTTAAATGCCCCATTCGAAATAGCGTTTAATACTTCATCATCGCCTAATTCATCCGGTGTTTCATCAAATACATTGTCTGCACCTACCGATAGAGCAAACATATCGTTAATTTGATAACTTACATTTAAATCCACTAATACGGCTGATTCTACCGTACTGGTTGCTTTAAATGAGCCATCTGTTGCAAGTTCAATATGGTCATTACCAAAGTACTTCACATCGGTTTCGCCAAAGTAATTAAAGCGGATCATTGAGCTATACGCGTCACGCTCATAATCAAACGTTAACGTTGCACGTTCGCCCGGCTGCCCATCAGTTAAAAAGCTACTTTGGATATCATCAAGTGCTACATTTTCAGGAATACCCGGTGCTGCATTAACACTGTCAATTTTAGTTTCGTTTAAATTACCGGCAAACGTAGCAGAGAAATTACCGTCATATAAATCAGTGCGATAGGACGCAATAATGTCAACACCCTGCGTTGTCGAATTCACTGAGTTTGAAAAGTAATTCGCTTGTACTGCACCCGTTGCCTGTAGCGCGGCAACTGCATCAGGACTAAATGCCACATCATCAGCCGATAACAAGCTGCCTAATGTAATACGGTCTTCAATTTCTACACGGTAAAAATCCACCGTTAACGATAAATCACTGGTTACATCATAAACAAAGCCCGCACTGTAGTTCGTTGATGTTTCAAGCTTTAAGTTATTAACGCCTAATGCAGCTGGAAATGCAGAGCCTGTTGTTGCTGTAAAAGACTGGCTTAATGTGCCGTCAGAACCTAAGTTAGTGGTAAACGCAGTGTAACCGCTTTGCTGTAATGATGGCGCTCTAAAACCCGTTGATAACGCACCACGTACCGCAAAATCATCGTTAAATTCATAACGCGTGGCTACTTTACCAATTATGTCGTCACCCGCATTAGAGAAATCTTCGTAACGAAGTGCACCGCTAACATTCCACGCATCGGTAACCATGGTTTCTGCGTCAATATAAACGGCGTAGCTATCGCGATCACTTTTATTTGATGCTTCAGGGCGAAGGCCGTTGTAAGCTTGAAAACCACATTGTGCAAATTGATTCGGATCGTTCACTGATGGGTATGAAGTATCTGTGTTAGCAGTGCCACACGCGTATGAGGCTTCTTCACCGGGTACAATTTCATAGTTTTCTTTACGGTATTCAGCACCAATTGACACGTACACAGGCTCACTGCGGCCAATATCAACAATCCCGTTCACATCCGCGTTGAATGTTGTTTGGTCAAACCTAAAGCCACCCGAATACCCCTCAGTTGGTCCTGCATTTGCAGCAATATCGGCATCACTTGCACCTGGGTTATTAAATAAGTACTCAGCAGCATAAGAGGCATTTAATGTATTGCGTGAGGTAAAGTCGTATTGGTTTTCACCATATACCGCCGATACATCGTAATTCCAATCAGGGTTAATATCACCTCTAAAACCGATTGAAACAGAGATATCCTGTGCTTCATTGTCTATTTGCGGTAAAAATCCATCGCTATAGACTTGAATCACGTTTTTAGATGCTTCGTTAAAGTTACGATAAAAGCCGTTACCTAGTGCAGTACGCTCAGAATAACCACCAAATGAGTAAAGCTCGCCCTCACTCATTGGCAATGCCATATTGTAAAATACCGAAGTAAATTCACTCTCTGCATTACCTTGTCCCCAACGAACTTCGTCCGATAAAGTACCTGGTGCGACATTAAGTGAACCACCGGTATCTCGCTCGGCACGATTGGTTTTATCTGCATCGCGATACTCAAGCGATAAATTAATAAATCCACCTTCGTTGCCTAGTTCAAAGCCACGGTTTAAACCGGCTGAAATTGTTTCTCCATCGCCTTCTGCCGTTTCACCGTATTGCACATAACCTGTGGTTAAATCTGTTGAGTTATTAAGTGATAAATTGATAACCCCCGCAATCGCATCTGAGCCGTACTGCGCCGCCGCACCATCACGTAAAACCTCAACCCCTTTTAAGGCAATAAGCGGGATCGCATTCATATCAGTCCCCGCAGAGCCACCGCCCACGGTACTAGTTAAACCAAAAATAGATTGATTATGGCGGCGCTTACCGTTGACTAAAACCAGCGTTTGATCTGGCTGTAAACCGCGTAATGTTGCTGGGCGAAATAAATCGGAACCGTCAGAAACTTGTGTACGAGAAAAGTTAAACGATGGCGCTGTCGCTTGTAAGCTTTGCCCAAGCTCGGTAAAGCCGCCTTTGTTTAAATCATCCGCGTCAATTAAATCAATAGGTGATGACGACTCTGTTGCTGTTCGGTTAGAAACTCGCGACCCTAACACAGATATTTGTTCGATATTTTTTTCAGCTTTAGCAGGCGCTTCTTGTGCATTAACCATACTTGGTGCACTGAAAGCAAAAGCAACCGCTACAGCCAAAGTGTTTAAACGATATGTTGACATAATGATGACCCTGTTTTGTGTATTCTTATAATGTGTGTGGGGTATATTCCTGTACCCCATTGCCAACATCCTAGCAACATACACAAACAAAAAGAAACAAAAAATTTGATAAAATTAGCATAAGAATGCAAATAACTTTAAAAACAGGAAAATAACACCTATAGAAGCTCAAAATACAACCAAAGCAGCAATTTAATATCACAGCACCAAAAGTTAATACAATGTTAATATTGAGGTTTTATTCATAACTAGTGAAAATAACGGTTTTGTATATTTTTCACTCTGAAATGAGCAAAAAACACACTCCAAATGAGGTTTTATGCGGTTTTTATAAGACTAAAGTAGATACTAAAGGTAAGAAAGGGTACTCAGAAAAACTATACATAGGTAGTTATGTAGTACTGTCCATTTTTAAACAATATTTTATACAGGCCTATTTAAGAGGTATAACTATGCCAATCAAATTCACTAATTAGATGGCAAAGTAGAGGGTCTACACCTTTTGAGTCACAGTATGCGCGTAACTGCATGGGGGAGTGTTTATCAAAAAGAATTTGCCTAACAATAAATAACGTATGATTAAGCGGAATTAACTCATTATCATCAGTGGCGGCTAAATCATGGCAACTCATTAATAAGCTACACATTTTCGTGTCGTATCCCCATAACTTTAAAACATAGGCCGAAATAAAGTTAGAACTAGCATATTCTTCACTCACGGCTTTTTCATACTCAAAAGACGCTTCACTTTCCCCTTGAGACAGCAAAATAATTTTGCCAACAAAACTCAATAACGCCACTGAAAATAATAGTTCTTGATCATGTAAGTTAAAACCTGCCTGCTTAGCAAAACGCTTAACACAACTAGCATAATTGGCGGCTATAGCCAGCTGTTTTTCATGAACATCAGCAGGAATAGACGATTCAAAATTTTTGGCAACTAATAAAGAAGTGGTGATAGCCATTAATATCGTTGTTCCGAGCCTCGACACAGCTTCATCAATTGACGATGTTGGCCTTACAAACCCAAGATAAGATGAGTTTGCAAGTTGCAACAATTTAGCAGTTATTATTGGCTCTTGAGAAACAACATGGGCAATATCATGCAAATCAAATTCATCGCTTTGTACTAACTCTCTGAGTTCTTTCAAAATAAGAGGATAAACAGGAAAGCTGATCATAGCCCCTAACTGCCTGCGCACATTAAAAGCAAAGGGTAACGACTTTAACGCCGCCACATTGTTAAAAAGTGCGGTTATGTCTGCCTCATTAAACGGTTTAGCAAGATAAGCATGCACAACATTAGGTTGTCGCATCATGGTACTCAGTGTCATATCACCAGTAAGTAATGCTCTGACTGGGTAGGGGTTTTGTGAAGAGCATTGCTCTAAAACATCCAATCCATTCATTTGCGGCATTAAATAATCACTTAATACTAAATCTAAGTCTTGCTTAGTGTTTAGCAGCTGCCAAAATTCATCAATATCAGAGGTTGTCATTATATCAACCTCTGGATAGGCTCGATGAATAGTCCTTTGTAATACTTTTAATAAAAAAGCATCATCGTCTAATATGACGACCGCTATCGAACTCATTGCGCACCTTGAGAATTAAAATGGTTTAAATAATTACAAAAATCATCCTGCTCTAAAGGCTCACTATAGTAATAGCCTTGTATGTAGTCACACCCTAACTTTTTAATTAATTCACATTGATAGGCTGTTTCTACTCCCTCAGCAACAACTTTAAGATTTAGATCATGTGACATACGTGTAATGTTACGAATCATACTTTGCATTGCTAAAGACGATTCAATATCAGTAATCAGCGCTTTATCCAATTTAACGCCATCTACTGGCAGCTTAGAAAGATAGCCAAGTGATGAATAACCCACGCCAAAGTCATCAATCAATAGCCTAAACCCCAAAGCCCTTAGTCTTATTAATTGCTGTTCGCAGGTAGCAAAATCTTCTATTAAATAGGTTTCTGTTAGCTCAAAAACCAACTGTGATGGCTCTAAATTATTGCGACTTAAGCACTCGAGCATGTAATCAATCCAGTCGGGATCATCTTTTAACTGCCTCGCAGATATGTTAACAGCCAACACATTCACACCTATATTGTTATCCCCCCAATATTTTAGTGTTTTACAACTTTGAGAAATAACCCAGCGCCCTATTGATATAATTTGACCATCGCATTCAGCAATCGGGATAAAATGAGCAGGGGGAACCCAGCCATATTTACTTGGCTCATACCAGCGAATGAGCACCTCAGCACTAAGTACTAACCCTGTTTTAATATCAACTTTTGGTTGAAAACGTAATGACAGCTCATCTTTATTTACCGCAGTTAATAGTAAACGGCTTAATTCAAAGTTCTTTTTATAATCGGCTACCAGCTGAGGATCAAAGCGAGAACAAATACGCTGCTGATCACCTACTTGGTAATTCATCGTCAACTGCATTTGATTAACGAGCTCTTTTCCCTCTAAACTATCCTCAGGAAACAACCCATACACACCATAAAGCTGCACTTGGGCATCGATATATTTACTAGGGAGTGCTTTTTTCAGATCATGCATCGCCTTATTTAGAACGGTTAAAATTTCACTATCAGATTTAATTTCAGGAACAAATAATACAAACCGATCGGCGCTCTTATGAAGAACTTTGACCGCTTTTTCTGATACGCCTTTCAGCACCTCTAGAACCAATTTTATAAGGTGGTTGCCATCTTCGCCCCCTAGCAAATCATTAATTAATTGAAACTGCGCAATACCTATATAAACCAAGGCATAACATTCTTTATTCGCTTCACACAGGGCTAAATGATGATAAAAGTCAGACTCGTTAGTCACCACTGATGGTGTTCTGGTAAGTTGGAAAATATTACTCATGCTGCTTGCGTTAATTGATAACTTTAAAAGCTGGCAAAAATCGTCATGTAAATAACGCTCAATCATAACTTCTTCGCTTTTAGCTAGATCAAAGGCGCGTGCATAATTAATAAAAAGTGTACTGCTTTGCTTGTCAATAAAAGACTGGCTTACCGCTTTATTTTGAGCTGTATCTAAATTGGCGAGGTGTTTGTTTTCGTATAAATGAATATCAGGAATGATTTCAGCGGCCGGTGCATTAAAACGATTAATAATGCCGTCATTGTCTATTTCTATTAATGCCGACATACTACCCATTAATAACTGTTCTCTTACTCTTTTAGCTCGGCGCTGTTCATATTTTACTTGCGCCTCGCTAATGTTCTCAAGTAGCTCACTATCGACCCATGGCTTTTCTAAAAAACGAAATACCAATCCCTGATTTAATAACTCAACCACAGACTTAAAATCAGCATATCCACTTAGCACTAAGTTTACGCAATCGGGCCAATTAATTTTAACTTGGCGTAATAAATCAGCGCCGTTCATTTGTGGCATTCTAAAATCAGTAATGACTATCTCAATTTGATTAGCTGCTAAGATTTCAAGCGCCTCAAAACCAGTGGATGCTGTTATTACATCATAACCAGAACGAACAAGTACTCGCTTTAAAGATTTCAATACATTAAGTTCATCGTCTACTAATAAAATTCGCAAAGCCACTATTTACACCCCAAGAAGAGTTCTAATTTACTACGCTATTTTGAAAAAATGTTATTACTCATATAACAATAACTAAAAACCTAGTTAGGTTTATACTTTTTCTATTAATTATGCATTTCTTGATTTTAAATTATCATTAACATACGCTTTATGATATTGATTGTTTTTCACACGCCACCTAATAATAGTCTAAATTGAACTTCAAGCTATTTTTAATAGCTAAAAATATCTATCGCTGTGGCAATTTTTTACTTATAAGGGGCATCTATGTTCGCCATTGATACTTTTCACTCTCACGGCAGCGATATAGATAAATTTATCCAACCTGTAAGTCAGTTCACAAACAACAACCCAGATTTGCTGCTCGGCTTTGCTACAACCGATACTATTAAATACCTTTTTAATAACCAGCCAGGCTTTTTAAAAAACACTCACAATTGTTTAATCATCTCATCATGCCTTGGGTCATCAACCAACCAAACCTTATCATTAAATGAGCAAAGTATTAGTTTATTTTCGATTATAGACTCAAATGGGCATTATGGTGTTGCTAGTTGTAATGCAGCCGATAATCTAAGAGAAAATGCTGCTCAAACCGTACTTAAAGCCATTGCTAATGCAGGCCAAGCAGGCCTCGCCCCAAAAATGGTCTGGTGCTTTCAAGTCCCAGGTAATGAGGAGCTGGTTTTGCAGGGAATTCAAGATGCTATCGGGCAGCGTATACCTGTTTTTGGAGGAAGTTGCGCCGACAACGATATTTCAGCAAAGTGGTGTTTTAGCGATACTGAAAATGTATACCAACAAGGTTTTATTATTGCGGTGTTATACCCCAGTGTAGAAACATTCGGCTTTTATAGTTCAGGCTACGATAAAACCGACCAGCAAGGTACAGTGACAGACGTGGATGGTCGTTTATTAAAAACAATTGATAACCAGCCCGCGTTTGATGTTTATAATCAGTGGCGAAAAAACATAGGTTTAAACGCCTTAACTTCAGGAAATATCCTTGCTCAATCAACAATGACCCCATTGGCAAGCGCCCTTTCTTTAAATGATGAAATCCCTCGATTACTGTTAAGTCATCCAGCGGTAGCTGAAAATGGCACGCTAGAATTATTTTCAAATTTAAGCGTTGGCGATACTATTTATTTAGCTTCGGGAAGCCCAGAGCAATTAATTAAACGAGGTGATATGGTTGTCACCTCATTAACTAAATTGGCAGAACTCCATGCCATAAAAAATATTACCGGCGCCATTATCATTTTTTGCGGAGGCTGTATGCTGTCAATTAAAGACGCCATGCAAGAAGTTAAAGAGTCTATTGCAGCACAATTACCCAACACCCCATTTATTATGGGCTTTACTTTTGGGGAGCTCGGCACATTCAGCGATTCAACAAGTAAACATGGTAATTTAATGATTTCATGCGAAATCTTTGGTGGCCCTGAATGAGTAGCAATGAAATACTGTTAGAAAAGCTACACTTATTACAAGTTCATAATTTAGCACTTGAAGAAAACCGTGCCTTTAATAGCCTGATCTTAAATGGCTTAGATGCCATTTTAAAGAACGACAAAACTGAAACCTTACTCACTGAGTTTTTTGATATTTTGCAGCAAGCCATTGCTTTTTCTGCGGCTATTTTAATTAAAATAAACCCCAGCAATGAAACCACGACGTTAATTACAGCATCGCACCCACAAAGTGATGAAATAATTACCCAACTCAAAGCACTAAATAAACCCAATAGAGACATTAAAAATGTATTTAACTTACACCAACTTCCTGATTGGCAAGTAACTGATCCTTTTTGGCATTCGCAGCATGCAATGCTCACCACCCCAGTAAGTACCAGTACAGAAAGCTACCAGCTCTATATTTTTTCTGAAACAATTGGCGCGTTTAATCAGCACGATATTACTTTAATGCAACGCTTTGTCAGTTTTGCAGGGAATACGATTTCACAATTTGAAAAACGAAATTTACTTGTGAAACAAAAAGAAATGGAGGAAAAACAAAGCAACATTGAACAAGTGCTAATCAACTCTGAAAAAATGGCTTCGTTAGGGCAAATGGCGGCAGGCGTTGCACACGAAATAAATAACCCTTTAAGCTACATTGTCAGTAATATCCAAAATTTGGCTTACAACCTTGAGCAATTTAGTCATTTAATTAACACACTCAAAGCAGAAAAAGCCATAACGCAGCAAACATTAGTAAATACACTACAGCATTACCAATTTGATGAATTACAAACAGACTCAAGCGATATCATTGCTGAAATGACTGAAGGGGCTGATCGAGTTAAAGAGATTGTTCAAGGGTTAAGGCAATTTGCTCATCCGGATCAAACCCAAATTGGCGATATTGATATAACCGAGCTCATTGATAACACATTACGTGTTGCCTGGAACGAAATTAAATATAACGCCAACGTTGAAAAAAACTACAACACCGAACCCGTTATCATCACAGGGCGTTCAACCCAGCTCTCTCAGGTATTTTTAAATTTATTTTTTAACGCCGCTCAAGCCATTTGCGACAAGGTTGGAGTGATCAGTATTACCACTAAAGCCGATAAAAAAAATGCCTATATAACTATTGCCGATAATGGCAGTGGAATTGATGAGGACAAATTAAATAAAATTTTTGACCCTTTCTATACTACAAAACCAATAGGCCAAGGCACAGGGTTAGGGCTGGCTATAAGCAAAGCAATTATAGAGCAGCATAGTGGTCAAATTCGAGTTGAAAGCCAGTTAAACCAAGGTACTGTTTTTTATATTACCTTACCTAAAAAACCCAAATTAACTGACGATGTACTCACTATTTTAAATGCTAACAAACCGATTGAATAAGCTCTATTTACAGCACTGATTTTGTGTAAGTAAGCTGTAATAATCATCGTTAACTTTAAGAGTAATATAGTTAAAATATTTGCAAACCAAGGTACTGCGCTATGGTATTTAATCCTATCCGCTGTGATTTACGTACTGCTAAAGTACAGTATCTTGATACGGCTTAAATAAATCAGTTGTTTACAAGCAAAGCTTAGACTAACTTTAGCCATTTAATACACTTTCTTATTGGTAAAAAAATGACGGACATTGACCCATTAGAGCAATTAAATCAACAACCACCGAGTATTTTATGCTTAGATGATGAAGCCAATGTGCTTAAATCTTTAGTTCGTTTATTACGCCAATATAAATTTGATGTGAGTGTTTCAACCAGTGGCCAAGATGCACTTGAAAAAATGCATGCAAAGGAATTTGACGTCGTTATTAGTGATATGCGTATGCCACATATGAGTGGGGCGGAGTTTTTAGCTAAAGCGAGAAAAATCGCTCCCGATAGCCAGCGTATTTTATTAACTGGTTTTTCCGATCTAGAGTCAACAATAAGTGCGGTTAACGAAGGAGGCATTCATGCCTATGTGCAAAAACCTTGGCAAAATGATCACTTAATTAGCGTTATCCAATCGGGTGTAGAAAAGTTTAGACTAAAAAAACAAAATGAAATTTTACAACTTCAAGTAAATCAACAAAATCAGCAGCTAAAAGAACTTAATACTAATTTAAAACAACTCGTCGACAAGCGAACAAAACAAATTAGAAGCGTGCTGAAAAAACTTGAAGTCGCTAATGAAAGTGAAAAACGAGAGCATCAATCTACTGTTGAACTACTTTATAATTTTATTAATGCAAATCCGTATCTCGATGGTAAAAGAGCCGAGAACATTGCCGGCACATGCACGCAAATAGCGCGTTACCTTAATGTATCGCAAAGAAGTATCACGCTTGCGCCTATTGCAGGGTATTTAGCTCAAATTGGTTTACTTGCTATGGACCCTGAGCTTTACAACAAACCTATTAACGAACTCAATGAAGTACAGCGCAAAACGTTTTACACCCACCCGAGTATTTCACAATTAATGCTCATGCCTGCAACGCATTTAAGCGATGTTTCTGATGCAATTTATCATCAATTCGAACGCTACAACGGCCAAGGAATACCCAAAGGGCTTGCTAAAAACGATATTCCCATTGGGGCTATGGTGCTCAGCGTTGCTCGCGATTACTGGGAGCATTATGAGCAAAGCGATCCATTATTAACTACAAAAATGCGTCATGAGGTGGCACTTAATAATATTAAGCTTGGTAGTGGCAGCTTATATCATCCAAAAATAGTAAAATCGCTTGAGGCAAGTCATGTACAGCTTATGGCCTCAGACACGTCTATTGGCTCGATTAAAGTAATTTGCGCTCAAGAACTTGAAGAGAGTATGACACTGGCAAACTCACTGCACAGCCATACAGGTATTATGCTTTTACCTAAAGGGCACGTTTTCAATTCAAAATCGATTGTGAAACTACAGCAACTCGAAGCCAAAAAGCCGACTCCGTTTAGAATTATGGTTAAAACGGCTAAATGATTGATCTAAAATGCTCTTTTATTCGTTATACTAAGCCATAATAGTTACTTTCAAATATATTGCTTGAAGGAGCACACAGTGTCGCGATTTTCTGCCGTTACCGATAATCCCCACGACGGGCGTTTTAACCAAAAAACAGGTATTTTATTAACCAACTTAGGTAGCCCCGATGCCCCCACAGCAAGCGCGTTACGTGTTTACTTACGTGAGTTTTTGTCAGATCCGCGTATTGTAGAAATACCACGTATAGTGTGGATGATCATTCTTCACGGCATCATTTTGCGTATTCGCCCAAAACGCTCAGCTAAATTATATAAAAGTATATGGACCGAAAATGGCTCGCCGCTGACTCACATTACACGCCAGCAAAGCCTTAAATTAAATGCCTTATTAAAACAGCATGGCTATACCAACACCGAAGTGGTTATGGCGATGCGCTATGGTAATCCATCAATCGAAGCGGGCCTTGAAGAGCTTAGAGACAAAGGTTTAACCCGTATTATTGTGCTGCCACTTTACCCGCAGTATTCAAGCCCAACCACAGGCTCCACATTTGATGCGGTTGCCAATGTATTAAAAAAATGGCGCTGGGTGCCAGAGCTGCACTTTGTAAATGGGTATCACAAAAACCCAACCTACCTAGAGTCACTCGCTAACAGCATTAGCGAAGATTTAGAAAAAAACGGAATGCCACAAAAAATGGTGTTTTCATACCACGGTATGCCTAAACAGTTTTTGGATAATGGCGACCCCTATCACTGCCTCTGCCAACAAACCACGCGTTTAGTGGTTGAAAAACTAGGGCTAGACAAAGATAAAGTGATCACTACTTTTCAAAGTCGCTTTGGTAAAGCTGAATGGTTAAAACCATACACAGATGCAACTCTTGAGAGCTTACCTAGCGAAGGAGTTAAAGATATCGCAATTATCAGCCCTGCATTTAGCGCCGACTGCCTTGAAACACTTGAAGAATTAGAAGGTGAAAACCGAGAAATTTTTGAAGAAGCTGGCGGCGAAAAATACCGATACATTGCAGCCCTAAATGATCGTGACGATCACATCGACGCCATGTTTGATGTGTTAAAGCCAATGCTATAAAAAAGAGAGCAGCGGTTAGGTTTTAGCTCTCAGCGTTCAGCTGGAGATTAGCCAAGTGCGGTGAAAGCTTGTAGGCGCGAGTATATCTCGCGCTTTCTCTTGTATCACTTTCTGATAGCTGACAACTTATAACTCAAAGCTGCGCTTAGCGCTTACGTGTCACTATTAATGTAATTGCTCCGGCAATTATTCCCCAACAGGCAGAGCCCACCGACCATAAAGTTAAATCTGAGGCCGTGACTAAAAAAGTAATAATGGCCGCTTCAGTATATTCAGCACTATGCAAAGACTGCTGCAAACTATTGGCAATAGTGCCAAACAAAGCAATACCCGCCAGCGCCAATACTAAGGCCTGTGGCAGGCTTGCCACAATTGCCACTAACATAGCCGCACATAACGCCATAATTATGTAAAAAACGCCACCAGCAATACTTGCCCAATAACGCTTATCAGGGTCTTTATCGGCCTCTTCGCTCATACAAATAGCCGCTGTTATGGCTGCTAGATTAATAGAATAGGTACCAAAGGGAGCCGTCACACAATTTATTAACCCGGTCACAGTTAATGACGATGATATAGGCGCCTTATAATTATGCGCTTTCAAAATAGCGAAACCGGGTAAGTTTTGTGAGGTCATAGTGACTATATATAAAGGAATACTTATACTTACAAATGCCTGCAAACTAAAGCTTGGTGAAATATAAGTAAAACTACTGGCTTGCCAATGCACGGTACTGGTATCGATATTGCCCATATACCACGCTAAAAATATACCCGCTAGAAACACACTTAGCATCGCAAAACGGGCAAAAAAGCGCTTACCAATAAAGTACACCACCACCATTAAACCAATAACTAATGGCATATCGTTCATAAAGTTAAACACATCAATGCCAAATGTGACTAATACCCCCGCTAACATGGCACAAGCCAGTTCACTGGGAATACGGTTCATGATTTTTTCAAACCACCCCGTTATTCCCGACACCAGCACCAATAAGGCTGAGAGCATAAATGCACCTATCGCTTCATGTAGGCTATAGCCTTGCGCGCTTGAAATTAGTAATGCAGCCCCAGTGGTAGACCATGCAATTAAAATAGGCACTTTATAATAAAACGACAACACAATAGAGGTACTGCCCATTACCAAGCCCAGCATTAATATCCAGCTTGCCACTAGTTCAGGTGTGCCACCTAAAGTGATCACCACTTGGTAAATCAATGCTATTGAACTTGAAAAACCAATAATAACGGCAACAAGTCCCGCCATAGTGCGACTAAGTAACTGATCAGTCCCTGCCATAATTCCCTCATTAAGAAACCCTAATGTTACAACATACTTTGCCTATTTATACTTTGCAATTTTGAATAATGAATAATGAAAAATGATCACGTTACTAAAAAAAATTATTGGTCAGTTTTGTCTTTCAAAATCATTGCAATTTAAAAAACACATGCGTACCTAAAAACATGCCACAGGGTGCGTCATTACTACAAAAAACCACACTTATTAAATCAAAAACAAATACCTAAAAAAGGTAAAGCAAATACTTACAATGAGTTATAAAAACACCCGTTAACACTTTATGGTTACAATTTAAATTTGATCTCATCCTATTCTCAATATAAAACCTAACAATTAGTTCACCAATTACCCTAAAAGAGAAACAGATGAAACGTTACATTGTTTTAATTATCGCTATTCCTTTGTCTGTATTTGCCATATATAAGCTGCTTAATAATCAGAAAAAAGTCGATGAGGTAGAAGCGCCCATTGCTATTGATATCGTTCCTGTTGATTCTGAATTTGCAAAACAAACACGTAAGCCATTGCCAATCGATATGAGTAAAGACCCTATTAAAACCGCCCCCTCAGAAGCAAAGTTAGCCGTTATTGAAAACTCATTTGACGCAATCAATAAACCTTCAACCAAGGCCAAAGAAATACTTAAAGCGGCAAAAGTACTGCCTACCGATTTACAAAATGAAGCCTACATAGAATTTGATCTAGCGGCGCTAAAAACCCTCAAAACGGGTGATAATTTTGACCTTGCAATACCACAAACCGCAGAAACCTACAGCGCTGAAATAACCAATGTAACCCATGCCAGTAACGGCGATAAAAGCATTGTTGGTCAGGTTATTGGGGCCAATGGCGCAATGCACACCACCATATTAACCGTTGGCAATGATGCGGTTTACGGTCAATTTACAGCCCCAAGTGGTAATTATGTTCTTGAAAGTAAAGGTCAATATGGCTGGATTGCAGCTAAGCGTGACCTATATAAAACACATATAGAGCATCAGGTTGGTGAACCTGCACCAAAAAATGCGGATGACATAGACCCATTTGCACCTCGTGCTGAAAACACGCCCTCTTTTTAAACAAACCTGTCAACGCAGGCAACAAGACCTAGCAGTAAACACTGCAATCGTAAAAAGTAAGGAAATACAACAATGAAAAAAGTAATTTCAACAGCCGCTATTGCAACGGCGCTATGTGCGGCCAGCACAGTGTCAGCAGAAACCATTGATATCGGTATTTTATATACCGACCAATCTGCAGCAGCTACCAGTAATATCAATACCAAAATTAATCAGCTTATTGCTTTTAGTAACCAGGTATACAGCCAAAATGGCGTTGACATTACGCTACGTTTAGTTGGGACTCAAAATTTAGGTGACTATGCAGTAACCCCTTCTGAAGATTGGTTAAATGCCGTCACAAATAGTAGTTACGTAGATGGTTTACGCAATGATTGGAAAGCCGACATGGTTGCCGTACTCGGTACAGGCCAAAGTGCAGGTAACGGTTTAATTTCATGTGGCTTAGCATGGGTTGGCCAAGGCACAAATGGTAATTTATACAGCTCAATGAGCAGCCGTATGTACTCAATCACCGCAATCGATTGTGGAGCCACAACCTTTGTTCATGAGCTTGGTCATAACCAAGGTTTAGCGCATTCACGTAAGCAAGGCGATACAGCCGGTGGTGTATACGTTGATGGTATGGGGCACGGTGTACAAAATGAATTTGCCAGTATTATGGCCTACCCATTTGTATTTGGCAGTGCAACGCAGTACGACTATTTCTCAAACCCTAACTGGAGCGTAAACGGTATTCCATTTGGGGTGACCAATCAGTCTTACGCCATTCGTACCGTTACCGACACAAAAACCAGTATCGCTAACTTTAAATAAGCTCAATGCTGAATAATAAATGTATTCTCAAAATTCAGCTTAAATAACAATATCAGCATGGGTAAATTACCCATGCTAACCAATTAAGTTTCCCTTGCGGAGCGCCTCGGCGCTCTTTTTTAATGATTAATCATTTTCTGTTGTATGGCAGGGAGTAAGGTTTTACCATCGCTATCCACTTTACTCATTAGCTTTAAACCCATCACCTTAGCAAGCACAGGGTAAATATCTAAATTATTCACTCGCTCAATGCTCATCCCTTTTTTAAACGCCGGCCCGGTAGCAATAAATGTTGCTGCCATATCATCGGTATAGGCATAGCCATGCGTTCCTAAGTAAGGCACTTTCGCACTATTGCTAAATACCGCAGGCGCTGTCGTTTGTACCACAATATCGCCCACACGAGTGCCTTTATTATAGTGATACCCTGCAAGCTGCTCCTCTGTTAGTACCGTGTAGCGTCCTTTTGCTGCATGTTGTAAACGGGCTTTATAAGCCTCTACATCTGCATTTTTAGCATCGCTTTTAGTATAAATAAGTAATCGAGGACCGGTATTAACAACCATAAAATTATCATCTTTAGGTAAGCTGCTCACAACAATGCTCTGCTCAGGCTCAACTTGTGCCATACCATGATCAGACACAATCACCAGATTTACCTCTTGCTCTAACTTACTCAAGCGGGTTTTTAATTGCCCCATCAGCGCATCTAGCTGTTTAACGGCATCACGCGTTTGAACCGCATCAGGGCCATATTCATGCCCCATGCTATCCACTAACGAAAAATAACTCGCCACAAAACGTGGGCGCTGTGCTTTAGGTAAGCTTAACCATTGAATGATTTGATCAATTCGGTCTTGGTAGTCACCTTGTTTAGAGTAGTGAAAGTAATAGTCAGGCGTCATACCATTAAAGCGTGCATCCGACTCAGGCCAAAAGTATACCGCCGATTTAAGCCCATGCATTTTAACTAAATTCCACAGTGGCGTGCCGCGTACCCAGGTACTGTCTTTTTGTCCTTTCCCCATGCTGTAGCATTCATTATTGCGCGCTTTGTCACAAAACTTATTATCTACAATGCCATGGTTAACTGGCAGTAAACCGGTGATCACCGAAATATGATTTGGAAACGTTTTAGTAGGATAAACAGGCTGCATTTTTTGCGCTCTTACGCCTTGCTCACCCATTGCTTTTAAATTAGGCGCACCGTGCTTTTCAATGTAATCCCAACGCAAGCCATCAATAGAGATCATAACAACCGTTTGCTCTTTAGCGGCAAACGCACTATTCACACCCAATAAAAGGCAAAAACACATTACCTTAGTGATCCACAACTTCATTTTAAATACCTAGATGTATGTTAATTTTATAAAAAATAATACTAAAGCAAGTTGTTACTTTATGATACATGCTGATAAATTAAAGCAAACTATTAAAAATAAATAATCGTGCGTTTAATAAGTGCTTAATTCACATAAAAAAGGATTACCATGATCAACTTCAGTAGCAAAGTAACCCCTGCACGTATGCAGCGCACCACTGCCAATTTACAAATGGCGCTTGAGAGCGATCGTGGCCGAATTATTAATAGTGCAGCCATTCGTCGGCTGCAACAAAAAACCCAAGTATTTCCGCTGGAGCGCAACGCGGCTGTGCGTTCGCGCCTAACTCACTCATTAGAAGTTCAGCAAGTTGGCCGCTTTATTGTGCAGCGCATTTTTGCCAATTTAAATTACCAGCAACAAAAAGAATATGGTTTGTCGGGTTTAGAGCGCCCACTAGAAACCCTAGTAGAAATGGCCTGCCTGATGCACGATATAGGTAACCCGCCGTTTGGTCACTTTGGCGAAGCGGCTATTAATAATTGGTTTAATGCTAATTTAGCCAGCATTACGCCTGAGCGTTGCCAAACAACGAACAGCAGCATTGGCGTTATTTTTAAACATTTAGCCCAAGATATTTGCAGCTTTGAAGGCAACGCTCAAGGCATACGCATTATTCACTCTTTGCTGAGCCTAAATTTAACCTATAGCCAAACTGCCGCTATTTTAAAATACACCCGTCCAGCAAGTTTAGCGAAGCAAGATATTCCTCAAAATAAAAACTACATTATGAAAAAAGTGGGGTATTACTACAGTGAAAAAAGCTTTGTTGAAGCACTGCAAACTGAGCTGAAAATGGAGCCCTATTGCCGTCACCCTGCCAGTTATATTATGGAAGCCGCTGACGATATTTCTTATTGCCTTGCCGACATAGAAGACGCCGTAGAAAAAGACATTATCACCACACAGTTATTATGCGAGCAACTAAAAAAGCAGTATCAAAAAGCATTAATTAACCTCGCTCTTAACGACACCCAACACCAAAGCTTTGTGGACGACGCTATAAACTACGCCATAGAACGGGCACAAGCACAGCCCTTTAATTTTAATAGTGAGTTTTTTATTTATTTACGCGTGTCATTACTGCACCCGCTAGTAAACCATGCCGCAAAACGCTTTATTGAAAACATAGAGCCAATTTATCATGGCGACTTTAACCATGCATTATTAGAAGATCGCAGCTACCTGCATGCAGCAACCCAAGCGCTCAAACAAGTCGCGCTTGAGCATGTATTTTCGCACAAAGAAGTCGAAAAGCTCGAACTGCAAGGCTACCGTATTATTAATGGCCTACTCGATTGTTATAAACCTTTGCTGCTTTTGAGTAGCGATGACTTTAAACGTGCATTGCATGGCGACAACCGCTTATTAATAGAATCGAGACTCGTTAAAAAGCTCTCTAAAAAGCATTTAAGTAGCTATCAGCATGCCATAAATGCGATGCAAGAAGAGCCCGATCATTTTGCCGCCTATGAATTTTATTATCGCTGTCGGTTAATTCAAGACTACATTAGCGGCATGACTGACCAATTTGCTTACGACGAGTACCGCAGCTTAATGGTGATTGACTAATTTAGGCTTAGCGCGCGAAATTGCTAAACCCTAGATAATTTTTCACTTTACGCTTAAGATTAGGGCATTGATGCTTAACCACTTTTGAGTTTTATGAAACCGTTACTGAGTTGCTTACTTTTTTGTTTTGCTTTGTTTTATAGTGCCAGCAGTGCCGCTTATAACGAAGCTATGTGTATTCTTATAAAACAAGAAATGCAGCAACACAGCAGTAATAAAGCCAGCCGTAAATACCGTAATGCTGCGCGAGACTTTGAAAAAAACTGCAGTGATCCGCAAGCGGCACGCACTTTGCCAGTACCAAAGCCTAAACCGCAGCCGGTTATTGAACAATCGACCCCGGAGGTTGTAAAATCACAACAAACAGAACCCACTTTACAGTCAACGTTCCCAGACGCTGCAACTGAGCAAAGTGCAACTGGACCCCAAAATAATGTAATCGAAAAAAGCGCCACTCAAACTATAGAGCAAGCTAAAAAAAATGCCCCAGTAGCATCAACCACAACAGCACCTGATGAGTCACAAGTCAATGTAACAGCAGCGGCTGAACAAAGCAGCGCTTCTGAAAAAAATGCACAGCCCGGCAAAATACCGGCCAGTGAATTATCAAACACTGAGGAAAATACGCAACCAGAGGTAAAAAAAGCCACCGTTGAGCCTGCACAAACCGCCGTACCTATCACTATAAAAGCCAGCGAGCAAACAGCCGTTATTGCCTCTTCAATGCCCAAAGGGGCTAATATAATCTCGCTAGTATTACCAAGTGTGGCACTATTGTTAATTGTGGTAATTACGGTTGTGGTATTAATGCGCCTGCGCAATATTAAGCAAAATAAACAAACGGCTGATACTGGCATACCATTGCAAATGTCCCCAAGTCACGACAATGATCAAACTCACAGTGTTGTTACTGAGCGAATGGTGACTGGCTCTGATCTGCAAAACCCAGCCGTCGAAAGCAAGGGTAAAGAGCCTGATTCTAGTCGAGTTAATACAGTGAAAATAAAGCCGGAGCCTAACACGGCAGAGTTTGAAGCAGCTGCTAAAGCAACCTTAGAGCGGATAAAAAATGCAACAGAGTTTGCCGAGCCACAAGTAAGAGATTTTGACCCCGAAGCCAAACAAACCAAAATTCAGCGTAATCCTATAAATCAGCCAATCAAAAAGGTACAACAAGAAGCGCCTATAAAGCCTTCACACAGCGCACCTGAACCCATTGTACCCCATCAGCCACAAGCTGATTTCCATCCTGCAAAAACGCAGCGTTCATCATTAAGCTCAACCACTGAACACGACTTTAAAGAGCCAGAAGTACGCACTTTCGATCCCGACGCGCCACTACCAACTAAAAAAACTAAAGTAATGCCTGAGCAAGTAAAGGTTGCCCCTGAAGAGCCAAGTAAGCCCGATAACTCATCACAAAGCAGCAATCCATTTGCTAACTTATCGCTTGATGAAAGCTGGGATCCAAATTCACCACAAAAACCAAAAATAGAAGAAAAAAAACGCGCGCCTAAATCACAAGCACTCATCGATGCAGAAGAACGCGCAAAAAACATGCAAACAAAAGAATAACGCGGTAACATAAAAATCTTAAAATAAGTCTGTAAAGCGACGGTATAGCCCTTAAGCCTACATTCAGTTAACGCCTTTAAAATAGCCTGTTTTTTAAGCAACGCTCAAAGCCGCTTTATATCCAAAAAGGGTATATTTAATAGAAGGAGAGACTTATACACATGCATGTTATGTTATCAGCTAAATTAAGATACCGTATTTATATCGCATCTTTTTTGCTGATGGCTTTTACCAGTCATTACACGCACGCAATTGAAGCAATACAACCCTCAAGCAAAGCGCCTAATCACCATGCTACTTTAAATATAAGTACAGGCGAATGGCCGCCTTTTTTAAGCGAATCGCTGCCTCACAAAGGCGTGGTTGCGCATTTAATTACCGATATATTTGCACAAGCTAACATTAAAGTTAACTTTACCTTTTTACCGTGGCCGCGTGCCTACCACGACACCATTAATGATAAGTACGCAGCCACTGCCGTATGGATGTTTGAACAACAACGTACTGAGGATTATTTTTACAGTGAGCCAGTGTTAAACGAGCGTTTTGTATTTTTTTATCATAAACAACGCCCTTTTGATTGGCAAAATCTAAACGATTTAAAAGGCTTATTACTCGGTGGTGGGCTTGCCTACAGTTACGGCAAAGACTTTGATAAAGCAGCCGATGAAGGCTTATTCGATATGTCGCGAGTAAGTACCACAGAGCAAAACTTTAAACGCTTAGCTATGGGCAGAATCGACGCCTTTGCCGAAGAGCAAAGCGTAGGCTATTTCACATTAGCGAGTAAATTACCTGACCTATTCAGCGCTATTAATCACCACCCCAAAGCTTTGTTGGTAAACCAAAGCTTTATGATGTTCCCTAAAAATAACCCACGCAGTGAACAGCGGCTTGAAATATTTAACCAGCAATTACTTAAATTTAAACAAAACGGCCGTTATCAAGCCTACTTTGATGCGTTAGATAATGGCGCTTATCAACCCACAAATAGCGCCCTGGCCGACTAACCTGTAGGCAGGGCTTTATGCAGCGCGCTTTATGTTTGGAACGCGGGTTTCGGGCTACGAGCTAGGTTTTAGGTTCTAGTATTTGTGCAAGCTCGCTACTCGTCGCTCGAAGCCCGTTGTCTTCTCATTTACCCTCATTCGCTTCTCTGTGGTTATATATTTTTTAAGTGATTTATGCACCACAGAGATTATGAGGCGCTGCGCTTTTAGAGGAAATAAAAAAGCCAAATATTATTCTGTAGCAGCAATTTTATATCGCGTATTTATAGGCTTTTGCATTTTACCCGCGCCTCGTCGCTCGAAGCCCGCTGCCTTCTCATTCCCGCTTTAAGGTTCATATAAGCGCCAATTAATAAATGACTACTTAATCAGTCATTAAACCACTAATGACTGCTTTATTAGCCTTTAACTTATAGAGGGTATCACGCTTTCTAAGCGTTTTATGTCAATATCACTGATATTAGCAAAACGTTTAAAGTGCGCTGGCCACTGGCGAGTATAGCTCTCAACCTCGGCAATTATTTTTGTTGCTTGAGCCTTGTTGAGGCCGAAGCGTTTGGCTTGCGACAGTAAATTATCGATACTAGCATATCGGCCATCATCACCAAGCCCTATGCCATGCTGCTTTGAGTTATTAATAGGGGTAATATCATAAGCGGGGCTCATACGCCACGTTTGCCCTGCAAAGTGATACAAAAATGCATGATTTCGGCTGTGATCATCAGTATTACCAATAAATACGTTAAATACCATTCGCTTGTAGAGCTCTGTAGCATCAGCAGCGAACTCACCTGTGTGGTGGCGAATAAATTCAGCCAGTTCACCGTAGCTATAGTATGTTGCTAAGTCGCTTATCGCGACTTTTGGTTTTTGTAATAAGCTATTGGCGCTTAAAAAGTGATGAGTTGGTAAGTCATCGCTTACATCAAAACGTTCAACTAACAGAACATCGCCATTTTCTGTTTCATGAATACGGGTATTTGCAGTGCGAATCCCCAATTCATTAGCCATACACATAGCGCCATGCTCAGCCCTAGCTAAATTAAACAAATCGTCTTGACGATTAAACTTTGCCAAATAAAGTTTTTGGTCAATTTTCACAGAGGTTTTAGGTCTTGCTCCCCCCATACTTTGGCCAAATTCAAAGGCTTTTTTTGCTTCTTGTGAAATCGTTTTATTGGCGAGCAAATCGTCCTTTGCTTGATCCAACAAGGTTAAATCGGCTAATGTATTTTTATTCGCTTTATGTTTTGATGCGCTGCGCGACAAACTAAATACCAAGGCGCCAACACCATACCCAGACCCTGCGAGTAAAAATTCTAGCTCATTTTTTGGTTTGGTATTATGCAGCGACAGTATAAGCTTACGCCCCCACGAATCAGCTCCCGCATCACTTAACACCCCAAACACACCTTTATTGGCAGAATAACTAACGATGCCAGGCTGTAATGGTAAATGCAGCGGATCGAGCGCAAACGCATCAGAGCGCGCAAGGTAACTTTTACCATAATTAAACTCACCTCGGCCTGTTTGTGTATTTAACTTAAAAAAACCACAAATTACCGGGTTGTCTTCTAAACCGTCAATAAATACATAGGCTTCAGAAGTCATCGTTAATCACCTGAGTTTTATTGCTTTTACGCTGTCTTGCATTATAACCGCCCACATCTGCGGCAAGCTCGTTAATTTCATCCAACAATGAGCCTTGCAATTGGAGTACAACAAGGGCTTCAAACAATATATCGCTTTTTACTACCTCCCCTTGCTCAAGCTTTTGTACCGTGGAGCGAGATACACCAATCATTTTAGCGAACGTGCTCTGGGTATAAAGTAAAGTACGGTGCTGGCGAATTAAATCACCCAATCGACGCGCCAGCTTTAATGCTTGTTCAGATCTCATAAATGACTACCTAATCGGTCATTAATAAACTAATGATTAGTTTAGCGGTATTTAATATGATTGCAATATTATTTAAATAGATACGAAATGAGTTTCGAGGTTCGAGGTTCGAGGTTCGAGGTTCGAGGTTCGAGCTTAAAGCAGCGAGCTTAAATCGCCTAGTCCCTTTTGCATTACCTCTTCAGCCCAGCGCCTCATAACCTCTTTGTGAATAAATCACTTAAAACCATATATGCACAAAGAGAAGACAGCGGGTTTCGAGCAGCGAGCGACGGGCAGAAAACACAACCTAGCGCTTTTTATCAACGTAGGCGTTAAGCTTGCTGACGTGAAAAGCGCAGCTTTAAATATCTTTTTAAAAACGGTGCTTTATAAATGGTTTGTTTAACCATGTTTTATAGTCTTTAGATAGCTGCGGAAAGTGCTGATACAACATACTTTCCAGTGTTTCAGCTGTGAGTTTACTGCAAGGTGAATTTTGCTCGGCTAACATAACGCTTTTTAAAAACTGCTTGCCTTTGCTCGAGTCCATTAAAAAATATATCGCCGCCCAACTGCTCGCATAAAGTTTAGTGTCATTAGCTGTTTGCCATTTGTTATCTAAACCTATCAACCAATTAATAGTGAAAACACTTTGCGCTATGTGTTTGTTACTTATCCAACTTAGGTGAGGTTCAATGCTGACTAATTGCATGCTGTTTTTGGTATATTCAAAATATTCAGCCAGCCCTTCATTAAGCCAACGAGGAGTTGTGCCTAGTATTGCTTTGTTTATAGCATGTACCGCTTCGTGTATTGCTGTGCGCATTGCGCTTTGTTCGTTTCGATAATATATAAACGCAGAGTTAGTAGCATGAAAATATATACCATCTGTATTACTTAGATCTGCCCCGCGCTGTTTAATCGCTTGTTCGTAACGACTTCGTGTTGCAAATACGGTCAGGTTTAACCTTACCTTTTTTAATGCATCTGCCCCTATAATTTGGCCATACACTTTAAACACAGTATTTAGTTTTATCCGCAATTCTTCTGTAAACGACGGCGGTAAATTAGCGGCCTGTAGCGTTAATTCAAAGTAATCGAGCGGCTCAACAAAGTCAGTATCAAGTGTTTCAACCGCAAAGTCTGGCTTAGTATCACTAAAATGGGGCACACCATGGCTATCAGTCCAAGTGTAAATATTGCCATTACGCTTATATTTAACTTCACCTAATGAAACATCAGTACAACGCGCTGTATCGGCTTGTGGTAAATGGTTTTGTATTACTGTTTTAGTGGTAAACGAGCCTGCAGAGGGTTTAATTAGAGTTTGCTCTGTTTCTTCAACTACTTCGATTTCGACTTTTAAATCCTCGTAAATAGTCCGTACACTGCCAATAGGATCATGGTAGTTGAATACCCGCCCAGTTAGGTGATTAGCAATAAGTGCCGCTGCAATTAACAGCACAATAAATACAAATAGCACGCGCCATTTTGTGCTCAACATCTTTATCGTCGCTTGTTCCACCGGGCTTCAAATAAGCGCTTTTGTTCACCACGGTATTCACTGCACCACACGAAATCGGATGATTGCATTCCTTTCGAACGGCATCGCTTTGGTAAAGTATAAAATTCAGACCATGCAGCTAGCTTTTCGGGATCGCTATAGCTGTCGCTATGCAATTTCATATTAGGCATCCGCGTGTGCAATAATGCATTGTTACTTGAGCTGTAAGCCGAAGAGCGTTGATATGTTCGATTGGTTTGTTTGGGCTTATCACAATGCTTTGCAAGTTCTTCAAACAAATATTTAAACCGTGCTTTTAACCGCTCACCTTCTTTCACCTTATAGCTTTGACGCAACCGTGAACGTATTGTTTCACGTTCTTTTACAATACTATCGCAATGTTCTTGCGAGTATTGCTCGTATGCTTGCGGGAGAGAAGTAAATAGGCAAAGTAGTATCAATAAAATCCATTTAATCATTATTTATCCCTAAATTGAGTGCTGTTTTCATTTGAGCGCCTAGACTGAATATAGAGGATTGAATCTAAAATAGAAACAGATAGTTTAAGCAAATTGTTAAATCATGCCTGAGCGGGATTGTTGTAGCAGTTTGTGATGAGAGTTTGTATCTACTTTTTAGTTATATAGAAATGACCCCTACAAATTTTTACCTGTTTATTATATTTGTAATATAACTTAGCCATTTGAAAGTATTGATCTTATTTTCATAAAAATTTGTGTATCATTGTAAGTAATTAAACTTTTTTAGGTTTGCACTTGATAAAAGTGCGATATTTAGCCTTATATGGAAATAAATATATGTTAAAAAAACTTACTATAACTGCCACTTTCTTATCCATTTTATCTGGTTGTACTATACAAAACTCATTCCCTGTGGAATACCATAAAAAAACAATCGAAAGTGTAGAGGTTAAAAACATCGACTCTATTGGTGTAACCCAATGGAGAGATAAAAGAAACCTTGCCACTGTTAAAGATGAATTAGCAGAAAAAGCAGTTATGCGAATGGGCCCTGCAACAATCGGCATGACAAGTGATGGACAGGAATTTGTTAGAGTTGCCGACTTTATAAGAAATGCCTTTATTGATGAACTTCAATCATTAGGTGTAAATGCAAAAAAGATTGACATAATACCCGCATCTAGCGAAGCGAAACTACTAAGTAATATTGCAATAAATAATCAAGTTGAAATGTTAATTTCTGCAGACCTGATGAGTTTTGATGTTAATTGTCATGGTGCGTGGACTTTAGACTGCAATAGAAATGTTTCTTTTTCACTTTCATTAGTAAATAAGCTAGGGGAAGAATTAATTACACGTGAATTATTTGATGCAACTATGGCCAATAATGAGGGTATGGGGGTCCTCCATAAGACATTATTGGATCAATTAACTAACGAAGTTATGCGCAGCGCTTTAAAAAAAGCTGTAATTAGAACTGTTGAAGAAATTAATAAATAGTCTAATTAACTAAAGAAAATGTCGCGTTGGCGACGGCAACCAAGGGGCGGATACCGCCGACCGCCCCTTGGAACCCCACGGCGCCCCGGGCATTTTGCACTTTCCTCAAAGCCTAAATTGATATGAACGTAACCGCCGTGTAAGGCACATCCATATGCCTGTCACGGCTTTAATTGCATCCATGCATTTAATTACTCATCAATTGAGTCTTTTTGGGCAAAATGACGGGGAAATTTTCTTGGCAGCGGTCTTTAATTCAATAATGAGTTAATGCTTGTTTACATTGCATTTTTTAGTAAACTGAAAGCTCGCAAACAGGGAGCGATTTAATGCAACAGATTGGTATTTACGAGCAGTTAATTACACAAGTAATTAAGCAAAACTTAAATCGTGACCAATTTTATGTGGGCGAACGCCAACTAGAATCAGCTGAGGCGGCTACGTGGCTTTCGCGCTTTTTAGGCAAGCTTGTTGAACATGTAATCGATGCAATCCCTAATTCAAGCGAGCGTTTACAAGAGCAAATTAATCTCGCAAACAGCCTTGTGCTTTGGCTTAAAGATCATATTCGCGATGACGAGCTGATCAATGAAAATCTTATCGACAGCCAAGGCAGAATACTCACCGCGTTGTTTAATACCCAAAACCCTATTGCGGCAAATCTTAAAGATTACTCTCACGATATTTTTCCGTTAACAGGGCTTACACAAAGTGAATTGTTTAGCGGCGCGAATGCGGGAATATCGCTCGAAACCGAGCTAAAGCGCGAGATTAAGTCATCCGACACTATTTACTGGCTTGTCTCATTTATAAAATGGACGGGGCTGCGCATATTTAAAAACGAGCTTGAAGCCTTTACCAAAAGCGGTAATAAACTCAAAGTAATTACCACTTCGTACATGGGTGCAACGGATGCAAAGGCGGTTGAGTTTTTAGCAAACCTACCAAATACCGAGGTAAAGCTAAGTTATAACAATCAGCAAGAACGCCTCCACGCAAAGTCGTACTTGTTTATGCGTAATACAGGTTTTCATACTGGGTATATTGGCTCGTCTAACTTATCGCATTCAGCGCTTACCAGCGGCCTTGAGTGGAACTTAAAAATTACCGCGCAAGAAATTCCGCACATTATATCCAAAACCAAAAGTACCTTTGAAACTTACTGGCAATCGCCAGATTTCGAGCTATTTACAGGCAAAGCTGAATGTAAAGAAAAGCTCACTAATTCACTCAAGGAACAACGTGGTGTTGGCCAAGCAAGCAGCCAGTTTTATTTTGATATAACACCAAAAACCCATCAGCTCGCTATTTTAGAAAAACTAAGCGTTGAGCGTAGCGTGCATAATCGCTTTAAAAATTTAGTGGTTGCTGCAACGGGCACGGGTAAAACCATTATATCGGCGTTCGACTTTAAAACCGTTTACGATAAAAACCCAAACACACACTTTTTGTTTGTAGCCCACCGTGAAGAAATACTTAAACAAGCGCAAAGTGCTTACCGTGGTGTACTTAAAAATAACGACTTTGGTGAGCTGTGGGTAGGTAACTACAAACCACAACGCTACAACCAATTATTTGCGTCAATCCAAACATTAAACAGCCAAATTGAATCGCTCAATTTAACGCATGATTACTACGACTTCATAGTAATAGACGAAGTACATCACGTAAGCGCTGCAAGTTATCGCGCTATTTTAAATCACTTTACGCCCACAATATTACTTGGCTTAACCGCCACACCTGAGCGACAAGATGGCGCAAATATACTCGATGATTTTTGTGGCGTAATAGCCGCTGAAATTCGCTTACCAGAGGCAATTAATCAACGCCATTTATGTCCTTTTCAATACTTTGGATTAGATGACGACACCGACCTAAGCCAAATAACTTGGCGAGGCGGCCGTTACGATATAACCGAGCTAAGTAACCTTTATACAGGCGAGAACAGCCGCGCAAACAAAATTATATCCAGCTTGGCTGATATAGTGACTAATGTTCACAACATTAAAGCCTTGGCATTTTGTGTAAGCCAAAAGCACGCAGAGTTTATGGCCTCTAAGTTTAACTTAGCTGGCATAAACGCCGATGTACTCACCAGCAAAAACACCAATGAGCGCGCAGCCAAACAACAAGCACTACGCCAAGGCGAAATACAAATACTTTGCGTGGTTGATATTTTTAACGAAGGGGTCGATATTCCAGAGGTCGATACACTTTTATTTTTACGCCCAACTGAAAGCTTAACGCTATTTTTACAGCAACTCGGCCGTGGCCTTCGCTTGCCCGACAACAGTCAAAAACAGTGCTGCACCGTTCTCGACTTTGTAGGAAATGCCCGTCCAGAATACGACTTTGCCAGTAAATTCCGCGCGCTAATTGGTAAAAGCAACCAACCGATAAAAACCGAGATTGAAAACAACTTCCCGCATTTACCGCTGGGTTGCCGTATAGAGCTACAAAAGCGCACACAACAAACAATATTAAAAAATATTCAGCAAGCTATAAACTCTAAACGCCGTTTACAGCAGCTGATAAATAGCTACTCACAACATACTAATGATGCGCTTACGCTCAGTAATTTTTTACGCATAAACCCGCAAGTCACGCTGGAAGATATATACAAACCAAAAGATAGAAAGCTCGGTGGCTGGCATTGGCTAAAAGGTGATGAAATACCCGCAGAGCAAGCCGATATTTACGCCGCGTATTACCGCGCTATCAACACCCAATTACTCGGCTGCGACTCGCTCAGTTACTTATGCTTTTTACGTGATTTATGTAAAAACGACTTTAGCTTTACTCCAACGCCACAAAATCAACAGTACGCGCTTATGGCGCATTACAATTTTTGGGATAACACAGGCACAAGTTTAGACTTTAAAACGCTTGAGCAAAGCTTACAGGCACTTAAACACAAAGAGCTACAGCAGGAACTTGCGCAAGTAATTACGCTGTTAATAAATCGCATTCACCAGCAAGAAAGCGATTTAACGTGCTTACCTAATCACGCAATAAAATTACACAGCCGCTACACACGCCAACAAATACTCGCCGCGTTTGGGGCGCACTCGTTTGATAAAAAATCGACCGCTCGCGAAGGCGTTTTAGAATTTAAAAACCAAAACCTAGAGCTGTTATTTGTAACACTCAACAAGTGCGAAAAAACCTACTCGCCCACCACGCTGTATCACGACTACGCAATCAGCCCTACTCTGTTCCATTGGCAAACGCAAAACAGCGCCCGCCCAGAACACGGCCGCGGCCTAAGCTATATTCAACACCAACAAACAGGCAAAACCATCCTGTTGTTTGTGCGCGAACAAGGCAAAGACGAAAACGGCCGAACCATGGGGTTTGTAAACTACGGCGAGGTTAAATACCAAAGCCACAACGGCAGCCAGCCGATGAATATAACGTGGGAATTAACCAACCCCATGCCAAGTGACATGTGGCATGAGGCTGCGAAATTAGCGGTTGGGTGATTTTAATTGATAGATTCCAGCCTCTTATTCTTCATATTTATAGGAAAAGACTTTAAACCGGCCTGACTGTACTTATAATGAAAGTAATTCGCGACTTTACTCTCATGAGTTGATAACAGAATTTGCAATTCAGGAAACTCGTATCGCATCATTTGAACAAAAGAAGCCATGTTAACTTCATCCATAGTTTGAACTGGGTCATCAATCATCAAAGTAGATAACTTAGAAGGGTAAACTTTATTCATAGCGAGCATAAACGAGATAACAACACCTGCCAGCTGCCCAGAACTCATTGTATTCCATGCATCATGACTATCATTAGGTGTAGCGCTAAACTTCATAAAGCCTTTTTCGTTTCCTTTAGTGGGAGTAATTAAAAATATACCGCTCCCCTCAGGACGAGACTGTAATATTTTAGAGCTATAAACAAAAAGCGGTATTGCAATATGTTTTGCTACACCTTTTTCATAAGCTTTAATTTCATCTCTATAGACCTTACTAATTGCCGTTATTTCTTTCCTTTTTAGCTTTAACTTTTCTAATTTAGCTTTTAATTGAGATACCTTTAAACTTTTTGCTTTGTAAGATGAGGAGCTTTGCTGCAAAATCAATCGAGTTAATAGTGAAAAGTCCCTGTCAATATCATTCAAATCAATAGACAACTTTTCATTTTCATCAAACTCTAAACCTAACGTTTTTAGATCCTGTTTTAATTGTAGATACTCTTTTAACGGCTCATTTGAAAGTTGCTTTTTATGACTATTAATAAAAGTAATGAGCTGCTCTTGGGTTTCATCATAATTTTGATTAACTACAAGTAGTTTGTTATCAATAAAACGTGTGCAATCGCCAATATTGGATTCAAGCCATGTTCTTATTTTAGTCATACTTTCGAAATCGGACTTTTCTATATTTTTATGTTTATTCACACGATTTAAATCAAAGTTTAAGTAATTTTTATACTTAGACAGGTAGTTTCGCATTTTAGTAATAGAAGGGACAATAAGGCCTGTTATTAATTTTTCAGTTATTATCTTAAGTAACTTGTCATTATCTCCTAATTGATCAGAGAAAAACTTCGATTGTTCTTCATATTCATCAAGTAAAGCTTGTCCTGTTGGTTTCATATCACCACATAGTGGACAAGGTATATCTTGATATTCTTTTGCTTCATCGTAGCCAATATGTTCTTTGTAGTGAGATAATAAATTTTTACGACTGTCATCAATTTTAATAAGCAAAGAGCCCAGCGAACTATTTGACTTAGATAAGCTTAAAAATGTAGCTATATCAGTTGTGAATACATCATAGCTTGAAGAAAAATTTTCTTTGTAAATATCTAAAATATCTTCGCTAAGGCTATTTGGTTTATCATCAAACAATCTAATTAACTTACTATAGACATCAGCTTTTTTCTTCGCCTTGCGCCAAATCAAGCTATGTTTATTTAGCTTTTTTGTTAGCTCTTCATAATTTTCAACTAAGCCAACTTTTAAATAATTCTCGAGTTGTTCAGTCCGCTCTGTTGTCATTTTATTCAAAAAATAATTAAATTTTAGCTTTTCATAAGCTGAATTATTTTTTATAAGCCACTCAACACCCTCTAAACTATTTTTATAAGCTTCAAGCTGCTCTAAAGTGCTAGATGATAAATCACTAAATAGAGCAATTTTCCCACTGCTAAGTATGCTTTCAGAATCTTCAGCCTCAGTAGTCGGCTTTGATAGCTGTACTAACTCTCCTTCTTCTTTTTTGATTAAGGGAGTATAGTCATCTATTGTTTTCTTCAGCTTGGCTGAAAGTACATCTAATTTATCTGCTTTATTTTTTTCTTCTATCGTACCAAACAGGTAACTTATTTCTTGGTGGCGTTTACTTTCATCAAGTTTTAAGAAGTGGCACGTCTCTTCTTGTTGGATGTAATTAAACAAAGTAAAAGTTTTCTCTAATTTTTCATTCTCTAATAAATTATTTAATTTGCCTTCATCCAGCTTCTTTTTACTTAACTCACGAAAAACAGATTCATTCTGCCACATCTCAGCTTCAAAACGCTCAATGGCATTTTGATATTTTGCTACCCTTCCTGCTTCGCCTGAGATATTTGCAGGTATATGAATACCAATAACTAGTAAGGTACTTGTATCATCCAAAAGCTCTAACTGAATAGTCGTTGACTTACTATTATCTCCCTTAAGAATATGATCTTCTTTGTTCTTTGAGTCAGTATGCTTAACTCGAGATATCTTTCCAGTAAAACAAAGTTCAATAGCATCAAAAATTGTTGTCTTTCCAAAACCATTTGGACCATCAAAAAGAACTAGATCATTACCAGTGAAATCAAACTCAACCGGTTCTTTAAAAGATTTAAAGTTATCAATTAGCATCCTTCCTAGTTTAATCATTACTTTTATCTTCCTTCACAAGTTCAGTAACCCAGCTTTCAAGATCATTTAAATCAAGATCTAGCAATTTTTCGCACTCTCTTAACTGCTCAGCAGTTAACTTATTATCTATTTTTTGTTGTAAGACTTCCTGATTAGAAGGAGTAACCATTAAAGACAAAAAAGGAACTTTTTCATAAAGCCTAGCAATAAAGGAATATTCAACTCCCTTATCAGTTAGCCCAAACAAATTAGTACTGGTAAACTCATTAAACCGCTCTGTATCTGAAATTAAACGTTGCACATAAGCAATAAAACTATCTTTATTTTCAGAAAAATTAATTGCAAGGGTTGGAGTCTCTTTATCAGATATCAATAAAACTTGTTTCTTGAAGAAGTAAGGATCTTCTTCAATTGAAATAGCTTGCTTCACTACATTTTCATTAACACCGGCTACATGCGTAGTGAAAATAATTAAAGTTGCATTTTTATCAAATGAAGATGATATCTTCACTTCACCATCCGTCATTTTCTCAAAATTATTAGCTTGATTTTTAATCAACGCTGCTAATCTTATTTGAATGTCATTGTTAACATAAGGCAGTAATCTTTCAGGCAATTGGAGGTAGATGAAATAATCGCCTTGTTGATTTTGGCCAATATAAAGCAAAGTTGAACATTTATAATCTTCTTCAACATACTCTGATCTTGTTAAAGAAAAGTTAGATTCAATGAAAAGTCGTTCCATCAAGTTATCAAATAACTTATCCATTAATTTCTCCTAATGCTTTACGACTATCCATAAAGCTGACTTCCTTCTGTTGAGTGATTTTGTCTGAACTTTTTAGATTTGAGTTTGTATGTTCATAACTTTCGACCTGAGTTATCTTCTCGATACCTGCAGGAATAACATCTTCAGCATCAGTCGAGTTAACTACAATGTAATCAACATTGGAAAGAATAAACGATTGGTTGCCATAATTGTCAGCCAACCCTTTCCTGACTGTATCTATCGCCCTATCTTTCCGCCTTGCCCTTGTAAAATTGAAGTCAATACAGCTCGGTTGAAATTCAAAAATGTCATTTTTGCATGCAAGTGTTAATTTCCCTGATGGTTTTTTAACTTCTTGAATAAAATCTAGAAAAACACTCTTAATTTTTTGTGGCTCTGATATTGCCTCATAAAACTCACGAATATTGGTATTTTTTATGGTATGAGGATATATTTTCCGTAAGAAACTGACGCATTCGCTAGGAAAGTAATTATCGATAATATTGATTCGCACAGATTCTAACCTCGCAATATAGTGATGATATTCTTCGATATCTTCATCAGATGTCGAATATTTAATGTCATCATAGAGCTCATCAAGCTGTTCTTTATAAGCTTTTTCAAAGTTTTCTCGACAAACTTGATTCCAATAAGCAGCATCTTGAACTCGATAAGTTTTTTTTAACTCTTGTACAATTTCATTAAAAGAAATACTTGGCTTAGTCCTTTGCAAGTAAGGAAGGTGATTATCCTGCTTATCTCTAATGTGTTTATGTCTTATAACTAAGTTTTGATCAATCAAAGCACATAAAGCTGTTTTATATAATTTAATATCTTCTTCTGAAAAAGCTTCTCCAGGATGAAATAATGCTAAAAGTTCCTTTATTAGAGTATCTAGCTCCAGATTCAGTGCATCATCAGATAGTGCAAGCTTGTAAACTTTAGAGTTATCAAAACTAAGAAAAACCTGTTGGCAAGAAAGGCTCATCGGCTGAACTAAATTTGGAATTAGATGGCTAGGTATACCTGCAATATTGGTAATACTTTCCAGAGGTGGTTCAACTTCATCTGCAGTATGAAAGTAGGTGGTTGAGATGCTAAATGCCTTTTGCGAAAGTGATTCAAAATCGGTAATACATTTTGTAAGATTACTGCGGTACTCAATATTGGCAGATTGAATATTAGCTTTCCAATTACTATCTAATAAACCTTTATCATTAACCAGCATACATTTAGTTATTTCTGCTTTTAGCTTCTCTTTTTCAGCTGCACTATCACCTTTTTTTTTGCTTCTAAATGTAAAGTATTTAAAGATATCAGTGTCTGGCAGTACACCATTCTTTCGATGTAAAATTGTTGCGATAGCTTCAACATGGTCTTTAAATTTATTTTCGCCTTTATGTTTTACTTGGTGAAGAGATAAATAATCCTCACCTCTTTTAATGGCAAAATCTTCAATCCATTCATACTCAATATGGTGCTCATCTAGGAAGGTATCGAAAGCAGATAAATCAACTCCTGCACGGCCTTCATTAAGAATATTTACTAAACAAACATAGAGGCCTACTTTTCCTTGGTAGTTATAACCATTCCAAGAGGGTGTCGCATCGTGCAAAATGCTTTTAGATGATGCATTACTCATATTAAAGTTACTCGCTTATACAAACTAGATATAGTCACAAATCTTTACCTCAGAAAGCCAATCTACCAACACACTCCAACTCCCCGTGATCACACCCGAAAGTTATAAATTGATGAGTAATCACTTGCATGGATGCAAGTTAAGCCGTGACTTCGCCATGGATGGCGAATACACGGCGATTACGTTCACATCAATTTTTAACTTGAGGACACAGTGTGATCCTCGGGCGCGCCGTGGGATTCCAAAGGGCGGTCGGCGGCAGCCGCCCTTTGGTTGCCATCGCCAACGCGATAAAACCTCGAATAGAGGTTTTAATCCCTTTTCCCAAAACCATGTAAAAATCACGGCTCAAGCCAATTCCTACACTTTAAAAGCGCGAGGTAAACTCCCACCTACGGCACGACCTACAATTTTAAAAGCTGCGCTTTTCGCGCGAGCAAGCTCTGCGCCTACAAGTTAAAGCGCGACTACAAACTACTCTGCAACCACTTGTTTAAACCGTGCGAATGTTCGCATGCTTTCATCTGCAATCATTACCTCGTAATCGGGGTTTTGAGCAATCAGCTCATATTGCCCGTTGGGTAATTTATTAACTTTGCGCAGTAAATACTGCCCTTCCCCGCCTATATCATCTCGTTCTATTGCCACTATTTGGCCGCGTAACGATCCTGCTTTATCGGACGTTATAAGCTCAAGTAGCAGTAAATCACCATCAAGTATTGGGTGTTTACCGCCATTCATTGAGTTACCCGATGCGTGTGCTAAAAAATGCACTTGCGGGTCGAGCTTACCTGCGCCAAGTGGCGCGTCCATCAATTCCATATCGCTTTCATCCCCTGTTTTAAAATGCCCACAGGCAATTTTTATATTGGGAAAATACGGCAGCTTTAATGTGTTATCTTTCTCTTCTGCTGTATCGGCACGATCTTTAAACGCTAGCTGGGTCACATTGTCAGCTTGTTGCTCGGTATTTTGTTCAGTTGTTGCTACGTTTACTTTTAGCCGTTGGCTGTATTTAGCTAAGCTGTATTCAACCAGCTCTAATACGGCGTTGTTTAGTAATTCGAGTTTATCTGCGGGTACGTCAAACGTGGCTTTTACTGTGTCGTTTTCTAGCGTAAACCACTGCGTGCCATCTTTATTTTTATTGGTGTAAGCTTTGATTGGGTTTTTACGCCAGTAGCTTTGCCATGTTTGTGAATCAGCGGCAGCTTGCTGCTCTTTGGCTGATAAATCGTGTTGTTTTAAATTTGGATGGCGCGCTAATACTTTAGCACTCATGGCTGCAAGTTCTGCAACTGTTGGGGGAATGGTAAAACCATTTAATGCCACATAAGCTTCAAGCAAAATAGCTTTAAAGCATTTGGTCATACTGGTTGTTTGTATGCCCTTATGTAAAAAGTCATAGAACAGCGCTAGTTGCTCAGCACCTTGTTGTGCCTCATCATCAATGTTTTGTGTTTTAGCAATTAGCTCAAACCAGCTAGTGTAATTGCTGTTTACCTTTTTTATATCCCCATAGTGGTAGTAAAACTCACTTAAGGTGGGTAAATGCCCAAGTTGCTCAGCAAGTTGTGTTATATCTTCAAGCGCAGTGGTGCGCTGCGCCTTAGCTAGCTGTTGCCAGAAGTCGGTGACTTTTAAATCAATATTTATAAAACAGCCATCAGCTAGATTTGGCTTTTTAAGCTTTTTCACTACACCACTTGGCGTGGTTTCATGTAGTAGTGCATAGGGTTTATTTAAAAAGCTGTGGTGATTACCAATAAAATCAAGCACCACTAAATGTGTTTTACCTTCGAGTGTGCGTAAACCCCGCCCTAATTGCTGTAAAAATAGTATTTTAGAGTCGCTTGGGCGCAGCATTAATATGGTATCAATACTTGGTAAATCAGTCCCTTCGTTAAACAAATCAACGGTAAATAATACTTCAACTTGACGCTGTTCTAATTGTTTTAGTGCATCATTACGGCGTACTTTTGACTGGCTATGCACTGATAGCGCTTTTACACCCGCTTTATTAAACGCATCAGCCATGTAATCGGCATGTTTAGTGGAAATACAAAATCCTAAGGTGCGTTTTTGTTTATATTGTTGCCACTGTGCAAGCGCATGATCGGCTCGTTTTTGTGTCGCAAATTTGTTTTCTAGTGCTGCGGGATCAAATCGACCATTGCGCCATGGAATGGCCTGGTAGTTTACGTTTTCGTCCCAAATGCCGTAGTAATGAAACGGCACTAACGTTTTTTGATCTATCCCTTGCGTTAAGTTTCGCTCAAATACTAAATTGTTGTCGCACAACCCTAAAATATCGGCTTGGTCGGTTCGTTCTGGCGTGGCGGTTAAACCGAGTAAAAACTGTGGTTCAAAATAGTTTAATAGCTGACGATAAACACGTGCGCTGGCATGATGAAACTCATCAACAATGATGTAGTCGAACGCCGTTGGTGCAAATTGCTTTAAATGATTACTTCGTCCAATGGTTTGAATAGAAGCAAATAAACAGTCGGCGTTTTTGTCGCGGTGTTTACCGTTATAGAATCCCGTTGAAAGCGGCAGTAGTTCAGCAAAAGTACGTTGTGCTTGTACAAGTATTTCTTCACGATGCGCGACAAATAATACCCGTTTAGCTTTGAATTGTTTAACATCAAACGCGCTTAACCATGTTTTACCCATGCCTGTTGCTAACACTACTAAGCCACGTTTAAAGCCCTCAGCGCGAGTTTGCGCTAGAGCATTGAGCGCTTCAATTTGAGCTGGCCTTGGTGTTTTAGCTTCGCTTTGTTCAATAATTTGTTCCGCTGTATCGGCATGATTTACCGCTACAAACTGCTGTGTTTTGCGCCTAGCAATGTAGTTATTAATCCATTCATGGCTTAAATTGCTGACAAACTCGTGGTTGAAAATAGCGTAAAAAGCATTCCGAATACTTAAAAATTGCTGCGCTGCTTGGCTTGTTTTTGGCTGCATGTAATCATGTCTAAAATTCCACTCATGACCTTTAGTAAGTGCGCTGGCGCTAATGTTACTTGAGCCGATAAAGGCACAACCAGACATAATTTCGCTGGTGTCATTTGTTTTGACAAAAATATACGACTTCATGTGAAAGCTTTGGTTGCTCTGTGTTTGGTAAATACGCACATCAGCACCACGATCCACTAATACCATTAGCTCTCTGAGCGCATTAGGATGAGTAATATCAAGGTAATCGGAGGTTAACAGCTTTAGTGTTGCGCCACTTTGTAAAGCTTCATTGAGTGGGTCAAATAACAAAGCCAAGCCACTGGGTTGGATAAATGACACTGTGATTTCAATCTCTGTGGCATTATTTATTGCATGTACAAGATTAGGTAATAGCGGGTCATCGGCACCCGTAATAAGCTGCTGCTTATTACTTTGCAATTGGTGCTGTTCGTTAAAGCTATTCATTTATTAATTCGCTGCGCGTTAATAATGCATTGAGCCACACTTCACTCTCGCGCTCTGGGCGCTGATCAACACTTTGCCACTGTTTTAGTATTTTAAGCTCGGTGTGGTGGGTAATTAGCGCGGTTAGGCCATCTTCATTTAAGTCAGTAAATTCACGGCCATTATGCACGCGTTCTTGCGTGCCGTACTTAAACGACACATACAAAACACCGTTTGGTTTTAGGGCATTTTGCAGCTTTAAAAACACCTGCGGTAACTCTACTTTTGGCACATGCAATAAACTGGCGCAGCACCAAATGCCATCGTACTTATTGGTACAATTTAGCTGCTGAAAGGTTTTAACCTCTACAGCTTGTTGTAAGTAATTACTGGCTAACTTTACAATATTTTCGCTTGCATCAAATGCGCTAACAGTAAAACCTTGCTGTTTAAAATACATAGCATCGCGGGCGCTACCGCAGCCTGCATCTAATATATGGCCGTGTTTAGGGATAAGCGGTAAAAACTCAGCGTAAAGCGCCGACATATCAACATTAAGCGTTGAATCGCTAAAGGTTTGCGCATGTTGATTGTAGTAATTGAGTGTTTTAGTAGGCACTAAATTCACCGCTCCTTGGTTTATTTATTAATCTGGTATTCATTTATAACTAATCTACAGTATCAACATTTAAAAATATAGAGCTACGGCAATATATACGCCCTAAGTAGTATGTTTTTATTACAAAAAAGCACTGTTTAACGGCTATAAACCAATGTTATTTACACTTTTACCTATTAACTCTACATCTTTGAAAATATTAAAGTTATATAAACGCCTCGGCGCTATTTGAATGAGTAGCAATAATCAAACTCTTACCTTAATCCACACTAAAAACATGGCTGTTATTTATCCTGCAGTGTAATAGTATGAGCACGTATTGCACCGTTCACTTATTGGTCATTATAGTGTGCTATGTTTACCCATAAGATCGTTATTCAACTTTTTCTAGTATGAATATACTGTTGGTGTTGCTGTGTTTAAGTACCGAGGTGTTACTTACAATGAATGTTAGGTTTAGGTGGTTATTAGCTGTACTTTTAGCGCTTTGTTTAGGCGTGCCTAGCAGTGGTTGGGCGTCGAGCGATATTAAAAAAATTGTACTGGCTACCGACACCATTGACGGGCTGGTAGAAAAAGACGGCTCTGGCCTTTATGTTGATATGCTTACTAAAATTTTTGCTGCGCAATCGATTGAACTTAATATTATGATTGTACCTCAGTCTCGTGCTTATCGATGGACGGCCAATGGCAATGCTGATGCCATGTTAAGCGCAAGGCAAAATGAAGTGGAAGGCTTGTACTTTCCGGTGTGGCATTACGATATTACTTTTGTGTCGGCGATGTTTAAAAAAGATCGGTTTAAAAATTGGCAAGGCGAGTATTCGTTACAAAACAGATCGGTGGGTACGTTAAGGGGCGCTAACTACAATAATTATTTGTATGTGCCGATTGATTTGCAGCAGGTTACCCAGCGAATTGAAGGCGTTAAGATGCTTAAGCTCGATAGGCTTGATTTCTTTTTAGATAACCGTAAAGCGCTGCAGCAAACCCTGATTGCTAACGCCACTGAGTTATCAAAAATGAATTTTGACCCACAGCAGTATCAAATCGAAAACATTGTGCCTGTAAAACAATACATTGCCTTTACCGATAACGCCAAAGGCCGCGAGTTAGCACAAATTTTTGACGCCGGATTTGCAAAACTACTTGCCAGTGGTGAGTTAGAGGCGTTGTTTATTGCTTACAATTACCTGCCTTTTCCCTTTCCGCAAAATATAGACTAGAGTAGTAATTACATATTGCTGTGGTTGAGTTTTTTATGAGAGTTGTATTTGCTTTAGTTATAAGCTTAATGTTGGCTTTTCAATGCGTTGCACAAATTACCCTGCCCCACTCTAAAATAGAAAGCCAACCAAGCACACCACAACAAGCCACTACCCAGCTCAATGTGCTTACAGTTGATTTAGGCACCCTCATTAGTAAACCTTTAATTCAACGAGGCTTAGAGTTTGAACAACAAACTGGTATTAAAGTTAATGTCACCAAAGTGCCTTTTGGCCAGTTATATAACGAAATAAACAAAGATTTAAGCTCGCCAACGAGCCAATACGATATTATTGCCTATGCCTCACTCTGGATGGTGGATTTTGCAGAAAATAATTACTTAGCGCGTTTAGATAATTACATAGCCTCCGACTCTTTAATTGAATGGAATGATGTATCGCGTTTTTTTAGAGACTTTAGCTCTAAATATAACGGCCAAATTTACTCGATTCCGCTCGATGGTGATATACATTTACTTTATTACCGCCTCGATATTTTAGAAAAATATGGTTTGGCTCCACCTAGAACCTGGGATGATTACCTTGCTATTGCCAAGCAATTAAATGGCGTTGATATGAACGGAGATGGCGAGGGCGATTTTGGCTCGTGTATTTCTAAAAAAGCCAATGAGCAATCGTATTGGTCTTTGCTTTCGATTGCGGGCAGTTTTTTGCAAAGCAAAGGCACTTCTCAAGGCATATTTTTTAATACAAGAACTATGGCGCCATTAGTGAATAACGATGCCTTTAAAAAAGCCTTAAAAATTTATAAAAAAACCACTGAATTTGGCTCTGCTGATGAGCTTAACTTTGATACCAATGATGTAAGGTATGCGTTTATAAGCGGGCGCTGCGCCTTAGCCATTGAATGGGGCGACATTGGTACTATGGCCGTGTTACCTGAGTCTAAAGTGAAAAACAAAACTGGGGTGAGTATATTGCCCGGAGCTACTGAGGTATTAAACCGTAAAACAGGCCAGCTTGAACGTTGCAATGCTAACTTATGCCCGTTTGCCATTGGCGATATTAATTATGCTCCTTATGCAGCTTTTGGTGGTTGGGTAGGCTCAATTAATAATGCCAGCTCAAAACACAAAAAAAACCTCGCTTATAACTACTTGTCGTATGTTACTCAGCCTTTGCAATCGAATGAAGATGTGACCATAGGTGCCACCGGTATGAACCCGTATCGTACCTCTCAATTGGTTAACCACAAAAACTGGCTTAAACAAGGCATGAGTAAAAGTACGCTGCATTTTTACTTGGGCTCTATTTCTAAAACCGTTAATAACGCCAATATTATTCTTGATTTGAGAATTTTTGAAAACAACCGCTACTTTAGAGACATACTCGACACTGAAGTGGCTAAATACCTAAGGCACACCCAAACCGTAGACCAAACGGTTGAAAACATTGAGGCCGGCTGGAATAAATTAACCGATGAAATTGGTCGCGACAAACAGCTTAAAGCTTATAGGGCGTCGTTAGGATTAGTACCAACCCCTTAGTGATAGTGTTATTTAACGTATTTGCCATTATTAGATAAAACATAGGAAGCCAGCATTGTTGCTTTAATTGATGTAAAACGGGCTAAATTTGTAGTCTGGTTTATACTTTAGTGATGATAACGCTGTAGCCTCGAGTAATAAAATGCTTAAAGTCGCTTTTGTTGTATTACTGCTTAGCAGCTGTAACGTATTTGCTTGCTTTAAAACACTTAAAGTAGGCACAAATGAAAACAATTGGCCACCCTATGTAATTGTCGTTAACGGTAACCTGACGGGCATTGAAATTGACGTGTTAAACACGATTTTTAACGGCTCATCTTTTTGTTTAAAATTTATGTTGCTGCCTACCTCATCGCGCGCTTTTGAAGAATTAAAAGAAGGCCGTATTGATGTTATTTTTGCCGCGAGTAAAACATCAGCAAGAGCTGATTTTGCCTATTTTAGCGATGCCTATCGTGATGAAGTAGTTCGCCTGTATAAATACACCGAATCGCCTGATTTAAATAACATTAGCGATATTTTTTATAAAGATTTAACCTTGGCGGTTAACCGTGGCAGTTATTATGGCGTTGCGTTTGAGCTGTTTAAACAGAACCACCCCGCTAACGTTATTATGATGCCTACCGCCGAGAAACGTTTTGCAATGCTCAATAAAAATAGAGTTGATTACGCAATTGAAGACGAACTAGCAGCGCAATATTTTATAAACCAATACCCAGCAATAGAAGCGGTTACTAATATGGCGGCCATCAATAAGAGTTCTATTCATTTAATGCTAAGTAAAAAAACCATTAGCCAAATAGAGTTACAAGCTATAAATGAGTTAATTAAGCAAAATAAATCCGCTATACAAGCCATTTACCCAAATTACTGAACCCGTAGATTATTCTTTTACCTTTCATCTTGAAGCGCGGATCTGTATAATTCGCGGCCTATTATTTACTCTATTGCTTGTTTATTTATGCGGCGCCTTGCTGCAGCTTAACCCTGCCATTAATTTTCTAGGATTACTTTTTTTGATCTCCACCGCAAATATTACGATGCAGTTTGGCGCAGAGCCGTTGTTTGAAAACATTTCAGCTAAATTTGGTAACGGTAACCGTTACGGTTTAATTGGCGCTAACGGCTGCGGCAAGTCGACATTTATGAAAATTTTAAGCGGTGCGCTTACGCCTAGTGCAGGTAATGTGTCTATTACGCCGGGGCTAAAATTAGGTAACCTAAGCCAAGATCAGTTTGCGTTTGAGCAATACAGCGTGGTTGATGCGGTAATTATGGGTGATGTGGAGCTTTGGAAAGTAAAACAAGAGCGCGACCGTATTTACTCTTTGCCTGAAATGAGCGAAGAAGACGGCATGAAAGTAGCCGAGCTTGAAAGCGTATTTGCTGAAATGGACGGTTACACCGCAGAAAGCCGCGCAGAAGAAATTCTGCTTGATGCGGGTATCGATAAAGAGTTTCATTATGGCTTAATGGCAAACGTAGCCCCAGGTTGGAAATTACGTGTGCTGTTAGCACAGGCGTTATTTGCAAATCCTGATATTTTGCTACTTGATGAGCCTACTAATAACTTGGACATTCATACTATTACGTGGCTTGCCAATGAGCTTAACCAACGTAAATGCACCATGATCATTATTTCCCATGACCGTCACTTTTTAAACTCGGTATGTACTCACATGGCCGATATTGATTACGGTGAGCTGCGTATTTACCCAGGTAACTACGAAAAATACCTTGAAGCTTCAGGCTTACAACGCGAGCAATTACTTGCTGAAAACGCGAAAAAGAGCGCTGAAATAGACGAGTTACAAGACTTTGTTAACCGTTTTGGTGCTAACGCCTCTAAAGCGAAACAAGCCAGCTCGCGCGCTAAAAAAATGGATAAAATTAAGCTTGATGAAGTTAAGTCATCGAGTCGTATGAGCCCATCACTCAACTTTGATGAGGGCAAAAAAATGTATCGCCAAGCGCTTGAGTTAACCAAGCTTGGCCATGGGTTTGACGGTGAAACGTTATTTACTGGTGGTGATTTACTACTCGAAGCCGGTGCTAAACTGGCGGTTATCGGCGAAAACGGCGTGGGTAAAACCACCTTTTTACGCTGTTTAGTTAACGAGCTTAAAAGCAACGAGGGCGAAGTTAAGTGGTCAGAAAACGCCACGTTTGGTTATTGCCCACAAGACAGCACCAAAGACTTTGATAACGACTTAACTTTATTTGATTGGATGTCGCAATGGCGTACCGCTAAGCACAACGATTTAATGGTACGTGGTATGTTAGGGCGTTTATTGTTTACCGCAGACGATTCAAATAAAAAAGCCCGTAACTGTTCAGGTGGTGAAAAAAACCGTTTGTTATTTGGTAAGTTAATGATGCAAGACGTTAACGTACTGATAATGGATGAACCAACTAACCACATGGATATGGAAGCCATTGAAGCACTTAACAATGCGCTAAAAGACTTTAAAGGCACGCTTATTTTTGTAAGCCACGATCGTGAGTTTGTATCGTCACTGGCAACCCGTATTGTTGATATTAAAGACAAGCAGGTAATTGACTTTCAAGGTACGTTTGACGAATACCTAGCAAGCTGCGAAGAAAATAAAGTAGCTTAAGAGCTAGGTTAAAGGTTAAAGGTTAAAGGTTAAAGGTTAAAGGTTAAAGAAATAGCCTAAACCATTTAAAAGCGGTGCTTGTTTAAGCGCCGTTTTTTTGTGCCTGTAGTTTGGGTTCGGGGTTCGGGGTTCGGAAGAATTATGCTTGGTATCAATTAAAACGCAATTGGTAATTTATTTATAAAAAAGGCAAAGAAAAGCTGTATTTTTTATTTGCTCATTTGCTCTCATTCTTTGCTCTTTGTGCAAATAGGTTTTAAGTTATTTATTCACCACAGAGATTAAGAGGCACTGCACTTTTAGAGGAAATAAAAAAGCTAACTACTATCCTGCAGCAGCGATTTTATAGGCATTGCATTTACCCGCACCTCGCAGCTCGAAGCCTGTTGGCTGCTCATTTTCTCCTCATTTTCTCCTCATTTTCTTCTCTTTGTTCAAATAATTTTTAAGTGATTTATTCACAAAGAGGGCGAAGAGACGCTGCGCTTTTAGAGGAAATAAAAAAGCCAACTACTATCCTGCAGCAGCGATTTTATAAGCATTGCATTTACCCGCGCCTCGCAGCCCGCAGCTCGTAACCTTTAACCTTTAACCTTTAACCTAAATAATACAAAAAAGGAGCATTGCTGCTCCTTTTTAAATTTTACTTAGGTTTATTTAATATCAAACCGGTCGGCGTTCATCACTTTTACCCATGCGGCGACAAAGTCGTGTACAAAACGAGTTTTGTTATCGTCTTGAGCATAAAACTCTGCCAATGCACGGAGTATTGAGTTTGAACCAAACACTAAATCAACCCGCGTAGCCGTGTACTTAGTTTTACCACTAGCGCGGTCGACTATGTTGTACTCGCCTTTAGTTGCAGGCTCCCAGCGGTTGTTCATGTCGGTTAAATTAACAAAAAAGTCGTTACTCAGTACGCCTACCTTGTCGGTAAATACACCATGTTCACTATTGCCATAGTTAGTGCCTAGTACGCGCATACCGCCTAGTAATACGCTCATTTCTGGTGCGGTTAGCCCCATCAATTGGCTGCGCTCTAGTAATAGCTCCTCGGCGGATACAGCATAGTCTTTTTTCAGCCAATTTCTAAAACCGTCATGAATTGGTTCTAATGGCTCGAATGACTCTGCGTCGGTCATGTCATCACTAGCATCGCCACGCCCTGGGGCAAACGGTACGGTTATATCAACCCCTGCCTTTTTAGCCGCTTGCTCAACCGCAGCGGTGCCGCCAAGTACAATTAAATCGGCCATACTAACAGGCTTAGTTAAACTCGCTTGCAGTGTTTCAAGTGCGCTAAGTACCTTGGCTAAACGCTCTGGTTCGTTACCTTGCCAGCTATTTTGCGGAGCAAGGCGAATACGGGCGCCATTTGCACCACCACGGTGATCGGAGCCTCTATAAGTACGTGCGCTATCCCATGCGGTATTAATTAAGTCGGTTTCACTTAATCCACAATTAAGTAGCTTCGCTTTTAACTCGGTTATTTCAGCGTCGCTTAGGGTGTAATCAACTGCAGGAATAGGATCTTGCCAAATTAAATCTTCGCTTGGTACATCGGCGCCCAAATAACGTGATTTTGGCCCTAAATCACGGTGGGTTAACTTAAACCATGCGCGGGCAAATACGTCAGTAAAGTACTCAAAATCGTCATTAAAACGCTCAATAATTTTACGGTAAGCTGGGTCGAGCTTCATTGCCATGTCGGCATCGGTCATTATTGGGTTTAAACGAATCGATGGGTCTTCCACATCAACGGGTTTGTCTTCTTCTTTAATATTAACCGGCTCCCACTGATGAGCCCCTGCAGGGCTTTTGGTTAGCTCCCACTCGTAATTAAGCAGCAGTTTACAGTAGCCGTTGTCCCATTTAGTTGGGTGGGTTGTCCATGCGCCTTCAATACCTGAGGTCATGGTATCGCGGCCAATGCCACGGGTTTTATGGTTATTCCAGCCAAGGCCTTGCTCGTGCACATCGGCGGCTTCTGGCTCTGGGCCTAAGTTTTCTTCTTTGCCGTTACCATGCGTTTTACCTACTGTATGGCCACCGACCGTTAGCGCTGCGGTTTCTTCGTCGTTCATTGCCATACGCGCAAAGGTTTCGCGCACTTGTTCTGCGGTTTTAAGCGGATCGGGTTTACCATTTACCCCTTCTGGGTTTACGTAAATTAAACCCATTTGCACTGCCGCTAATGGGTTTTCCATGGTATCGGGTTTATCAACGTGGGTATATCGCTCATCACTTGGCGCAAGCCATTCTTTTTCTGCGCCCCAATAAACGTCTTTTTCTGGATGCCAAATATCTTCACGGCCACCGGCAAAACCAAAGGTTTTTAATCCCATTGATTCGTACGCCATATTACCGGCTAAAATAATTAAATCGGCCCATGAAAGCTTGTTGCCATATTTCTTTTTAATTGGCCATAATAAACGGCGCGCTTTATCTAGGTTGGCATTATCTGGCCACGAATTAAGTGGTGCAAAACGTTGATTACCGGTACCACCACCGCCTCGACCATCAGCTAAACGGTACGAGCCCGCAGAGTGCCATGCCATACGGATCATCAGGCCTCCATAGTGCCCCCAATCAGCTGGCCACCAAGGTTGGCTTTGAGTCATTAAATCTTTTAAATCGGTTTTAAGTGCTTCTAGGTCGAGTGAATTAAAAGCGTCGGCGTAATTAAAGTCGCTGTCGTAGGGGCTGGTTTTGCTATCGTGCTGATGAAGAATGTCTAAATTAAGTGAGTTTGGCCACCAATCTGTATTGGTGTTTTCGGTTGTAGTATTACTGCCGTGCATAACTGGGCATTTACCCGCTTTATGATTATCCATATTGAGCTCCTTTTTAAGTATAAATAAAAACGCCCATGCTTACTGCTTTTGGTATTCACCAATTGGGAGCGCTGTTATTTTTTTGCCATTATATTAGGGTCTGTTGACCTTTGTGGATTAAAATTCGTTCAAACTAGGGGCGGTTTAATCGCGGCGCGAGGTTTGTAACCTAGTGGGCTAAGTCAAAACCGAGCAACAAAGAG